>JAYSYV010000628.1:0-1585 GCA_043727245.1 Chloroflexota bacterium
CGCAACCTTACCAGCTAAAGTCCTAATATCGTAGGTAGTCGTGCTGCTATTATCACTCAAGGCCGGAACTGTTTGAATCACCAGCGACAGAACAAGAAACAAAACCAGGCTCATTGCTTTAAACGCAACTTGCTTGCCTCTACCAAATGTATTTCTCATCAAGACTTCCTTTCACTAACGGAAATATGAGTCTGACTGCTAATAGCCTACCTGACTCATTTGCCAACATGCCAGGCTAAAGTTTAGCTAATGTGACTCAGTAAAAAGTGGAGGTTACTCTAATGGGTTATTATGGCTAAATTTTACCAAACAAGCCATATCAGGCCTTTCGGAGTTTAAGATAAAAGGGGCTTTTCAGGTGTATTCAATTCAATTTCTCTTTTCTGATTTTATTGGTATAAAACCTAACCATAAAAGATATGTAAAACGAAAATAATTATTGAATTGAAAGAAGGTTTTTCTTATTATACTCAATTGTACTAAATTAAAATTTTAATGTCAATATTGTGAAAAGTTATGGCATCTTATTGGCTTTTATTGGCTACTTAAAGGGGCTGTGTTCAATTTTATCTGAAGCCATTAAGTAACCAATAAAGGTGATGAAAGAGTTAGAGGTGTGAGAACCCTGTCTAACCAGATTAGGTCTTTTTGTTCAATTATTTTCCTTGTCTACTTTGCATTTGCCCTGCACGTGCCTAGAAGTTTTGCATTTTTTGTGAACTACCAGTATAATAGACTCGTTCAATTTAACAATGCTATATCGAAGCTAGGGGTGCCCGGTAGACCGGGCTGAGAGTGCGGAAATATTTATTCGCTAACCCTTGTACCTGAACTGGGTAATACCAGCGTAGGAAAGCGAAATTGATTTGTATAAGAACATAGTAAATAAAGTCTAATTTCCCACTTTCCTTCTGGATGGTGGGTTTTTTGTGCCAAAACAAAGGAGCGTTTTAACTTAACTTGAACACTCTGACTTTAGCTTCTGGTAAACCGGCCGACCTCCGGCTGTATCTGGTTACTGATTACCACCTGATGGTGCGCAGCGGAAAAAGCGAATTTGAGGTGGTAAGAGCGGCGGTCGAAGGTGGCGTAACGGCCGTCCAGTTCCGCGATAAATTTCGTGAAACGAGTGAACTTTACCGGGTTGGCCGCCAGTTACGTGATTATTGCGGGTCGATGGGGGTCGCGTTCATAGTTAATGACCGTTTAGACCTGGCTTTAGCCTTGCAAGCGGACGGCTTACACCTGGGACAAACCGACCTGCCACTCGAAGTAGCCCGTGAAATCGTTGGTAGAAAAATGTTTATAGGTTTAAGCGTCTCTACGGTGGAAGATACCCATAAAGCCCTGGCAACCGGCGCCGATTACCTGGGAGCCAGTCCGATTTTTACTTCCGGCACCAAGCCGGAGGCAGGTAGCGGCATGGAGCTTTCAGGTTTGAGCGAGATTGTCCGGGCCGCCGGTCCGACCCCTGTAATCGGGATTGGTGCCATTACTATTCGTAATGTTGTTAGTGTGCTTGAAGCGGGAGCAAGCGGAGTTGCTATAATTTCAGCCATTATAGGCGCACCAGATATAACCTCAA
>JAYSYV010000629.1:0-5087 GCA_043727245.1 Chloroflexota bacterium
GCGAAGCAGCAAAATCCAGGCGGAGATTTATCACGTAACGCTGAAAAGAGCTTCCGGTCGTTTCCTTAAAACATTCACTGAAATAATTGGGGTTTAATTGAACCAGCCTGGCGAGGTCTTGCTGTGAAATTTCTTCTCTGAAATGATGTTGAATATAAGTTATGGCTTTGTGTATGGCCGGATGGGCGGAATCAATACTGCTTTGCTCCTGAGAAGGGCCGGGTGTCGAACACTTACGGGCAAGCTCGACCAGGATATTAGTCAAAGCGTTTCTGACGGCAAGCTTTTGGCCTAACTGCTCCGATTCTATTTCAGCACTTATCCGGCTGAACCATTCCGCGACCTTAATAAATTCGGCGGCTGCGAACGAAGTTCTATAGAGCCTGGCATTATCGAATAAGAGATGCCGCAGTTCTTCTTCTAAAAGTTCTTCGGAAAAGATAATGTTATGAATTTCCAGGCTTGTGCCGGGTAGTGGGGCTAGCCCGTGGAAATCGGCCGGGGTTAGCAAAAAGATGCTGCCTCTACCCAGTTCATAGATTACCCCGTTAAGGGTATGCGAACCCTTTCCGGCTACAATAAAACTTAACTCGTAAAATTCATGCCAGTGAACCTCAACCGGAGAATCTACTACCTGTTGCAAAATTCGCAGCAAACCGGTCTTTATATAATGATTATTGGTTAAACGAGCCGGTAGGATTTTGTTTATGGACATCTTTGTCATTAGTAAGCAGATTATAGCAGGAGTGAACCTGGCGGTATTACTCAAATTAGAGCAACGCCACCAGGTTAGTATTTTAGCCCAACAAACCTAATCGGGTTGAGGCATCGTGAAGGAAGGTAGGAACTGAGGACTTTGACGAGCTTTGCTGCCCTGCTCGAAAGAGTAAGCCAGCTTTATCAAAGTTGGCTCGCTGTAGGCGCTACCGATAAAAGTCAGGCCGACCGGCAGACCAAAGACATAGCCCGCCGGAACCGTTACCAGCGGATAACCGACGATAGCCGCCGGGCTGGAACTGCCACCGCCAAAGTGGTCGCCGTTAAGCAAATCAATCGGCCAGGAAGGTTGGCCGGTCGGGGCAATCAAAGCCGACAGGTTATGTTCCGCCAGCACGGCATCAATGCCTTCTTTCCCACCCCGGCGGCGGTTATTCGCCAGGGCCGTCAAATATTCTTCCTCGTCCAGTGGTCCACGGGCCTGGGAAACCTCCATAATCTCTTGCCCGAAATAGTTTAACTCCCGGTCGGAATGTTCCTGGTTAAAGGCCATCACTTCCTCAAGGCTGCGTAAGACTTTGGCCCCAGGATAGTTCGGGTCGGGCATGCGCGTATTCAGGTAAGCGTTGAGGTCAGCTTTAAACTCATAGGTCAGTACGGTTGTTTCATCCTTGCTGCCTTTCATTTCCTCCGCCGAAGGCAGGTCAGCCGGGTCTACAATTTCGGCTCCCAATCCTCGGATAGTTTCTATAGCCTTTTCAAATATCGCGTCTGTATGCGAATTATAACCGGAATAATATTTTCGCAGGACACCAATCCTGGCCCCCTTTAAGCCTGCGGCATCGAGGAACTGAGTGTAATCGGTGAAAGATTTGCCCTCGCTGTTTGAGGTGACAGCATCCTGGGAATCTACCCCGGTCATCGCGCCCAGCACGAAAGCGGCATCTTTTACGGTGCGGGCGTGAACTCCCACCGTATCCTGGCTGTGCGAAACCGGCACTACTCCAGTCCGGCTGAGTAACCCCACGGTCGGTTTGATGCCGACCACCCCATTAACATGGGCCGGGCAGACAATCGAGCCATCGGTTTCGGTTGCCAGGGCCGCCACGCAAAGATTGGCCGAAACCGCTACCCCAGAGCCGGAACTGGAACCACAAGGGTTATGTGTCACAACATAAGGGTTGCGCGTCTGGCCGCCCCGACCACTCCAACCGCTGCTAGAATGGGTCGAGCGGAAATTGGCCCACTCGCTCAAATTGGTCTTACCCATAATGATGGCCCCGGCCTCGCGAAGCTTCTGGACCACAAAGGCATCTTGCTGAGGTTTGGAACCAATCAGGGCCAGCGACCCGGCGGTAGTATGCATTTTATCGTCGGTATCAATATTATCTTTGATTAAAATGGGCAGACCATGTAGTGGGCCGCGCACCTTCTTGTTACGCCGTTCTTCATCGAGGGTCCGGGCGATTTCTTCGGCTTCAGGGTTTAACTCGATAACCGAGCGTAGGCTTGGCCCGGCCCAGTCCAGCGCCTCTATACGGGCTTTGTAAGTTTGGACCAGTTCCAGGGAAGTTAATTCACCCTTTTCAAGCGATGCCTGTAACTCCTCTATCGTAACTTCGCGTAACTCGTCGCCGGGAAAACTCGCTTGCTCAATTTGGCTCACTTTTATTCTACTTTCTATAATAAACGTTTTACGTTAAAACCCAACACCACTAAAAGAAACCTATCAATAACGTTTATATAATTAAATTGCTGGTTTAATCTCTAAATTTGTTACTTTTCGGTACGTTTTCCGTTCCATGCTCCAGGTGTTTTTAAGCCGCTTCACCCAATTCAGGGTAAATTTGCAACAGACGTATGGCTAACTGGAAGTCCAACCAGTCATCTGTCCGGCCCAACGTGCGGGCGCTTATTTCCTCTATCCGGCTCAAACGATAGCTCAAAGTATTGGCGTGAATATGCAGTTCGGCGGCCACCCGGACGTTATTGCAATTAAATCGGCTGTAAGTGGTCAGAGTAGTCAGCAGGTCGCTATGGTGCTGCCGGTCGTACTTCATCAGGTCGCCCAGAACTGTACTGACGAACTCGGTTAGTTCGGCCCGGTTATCCAACTTCATCAACAAAATAGCCGACCCCAGCAGGGAACAATCTACCACCTGGTTGCCCGACCCGGTTCTCCCAATAATTTGCAAAGCCATCTGGGCTTCCTGGTAACGCGCTTTGAATTGGCCTAGCTCTGTGCAGGGTCGGCCAAGAACCAGCGAGAAACTCATTAGCTCGAACTTGTTAGATAACTGGGTTTTTATTTCTTGCACGATATTTTTAGCCCGCTGGCGGGACTGTTCCAGGGTCAAAGTGCTGGGAATACCCAGCATAATTACCAGCATATCACTGCGGAAGGTCACAATGCTTTTAGGATGGTGCTGCGTCACCAGTTGCGAACCGAACTTGAGCAACTGATTCTTGATAGTGAGAATAGCATTTTCTTCAAGCTGGTATTTTTGAATATAACCCCGGAAATCATCAATATCGGCCAGGATAATCCAATACCGACAGTTACTATCGTAACCCACCAGGCTGGCCCGGTTGAGAATATGCTCGTCATTTGTACCGGCCAGGATTTCTTCCAGTAATTCACCCCGCAAGCGTCGTTCAACTTCAAAGATAGATTGCTCTTTGACTATTTCCAGGGCAATAATGGTCGCAGCTTGCTCAATTGCCACGTTAGCAAAGTCCACCCCGGCATCATTACCCAACCGGCCCGTACAGATGAAGCCTAACTTTTCGTTACCAGCCTGAATAGGCAAGACTTTCGGGTCAATGATAGGCCGGAGATATTCAGTAGTTTTACCCTTTTCCAGGGGGAAAGTTCGATTGGTATTAAAAGCCAACAGGTTATCAAACTGATGCCACCAACCACTCGACAAAGGTTCGACTCCCAGGGGATTCGCCAGGGCCATCGGGTGGAAAACCATATCCAGGATAACGACCGGCTGCTTCAAAATATCCGAAAGAGCCTGGGTAATCGCGGTCAGACCCCGGTTCTGAAGGGCCAGGCTTGCCAGGGTTTTGTGAATATTCAGGGCATGTTCCAACTGGAGGGATTGCTGCCGGATAATCCGGTTGAGGTCGGCCAGTTCCTGCAACGACTCACGCTGTTTTTCATAGAGCCGAGAGTTGTTAATCGAAATGGTGGCCTGGCTTGCCAGCGATTGCAGCAATTCCAGGTCGAACTCATTAAAAGCATTCTGGTCGGAAAAGCTGTTAACGGTGATTACGCCAAAGACCTGACCTTTGAAGTTAAGCGGGGCGCACATCACGCTCTTGGCAATCGAGGTAGTCAGCTCCCGTTGCAGCGATTTGTTGACTGGTGACATGTTTTCGATGCCTTCCTGCAAAATTTTATCGCCCGAAAACAAAACTGCCTGATTGTTCAAAAAAGCGTAACCGGACATAGACTCGCCTGGTTTGAGATGAACCCTCTCTATATACTCGCTGATAAAACCGACCCAGGCTTTAGAAACCAACATATCTTTTACCGGGTCGTACAACATCAGTACGCATGCATCAACCGCCGGTATTACCTGGGGAATAGTTTCCAGGATAGTTTGAATTACCGTAGAGCTTTCCAGGGAGGCCGTTAAAAGCCGGGCCATTTCCGTCATCTTTAGGAGGCGGTCTTTCTCAAGTAGAACCTGGTTTTGGCGTTGTACCTGATTGGGCTTAGATAGGTTGCTTTTCCTCATACCCTGTCGCTCCACTTACCTTATTATTGCTATAGGTTGTTTTAATAGTTGTCGCGTCGAAATGCTTTGTTAGAATTAACTAATTTTACCCCAATATTTTGTAAAATACAATAAACAGTTTGACCAGTTTAGCTAAATCAGCCGCTTTGAACCACTTTTTAGAATAAGTTTCTAAGAAGAAAATACTGTTTTTGTGATAATTCACAAAAATTTGGTTAATTTTTTGTGTAATATCCCATAGTATGTTTATTAAAAAATTGGTAGACTAATACAAATCAATTTTGCTGCCTCTTGGAAATTATTATGGTATTCAGTAAGCTCTGAAGCAGCACAAGTAACGCAAGCAGATTAATTTCAAGCGAAACTTAGAATACAAACGGTTTTTACTTCGGACATCAACATATCTTTGCCTGGGAAACATAAAACTCCCATTTAGCTTAAGGTTATTCAGAATTTCAATTACTTTTCACTTGAGGAGAAGATTAATGGAGAAGATTCGTCGTTCAACGCTTCCACTGCTGGCAACTTTGTTGCTGGTCATGAGTGCGTTACTGGCGGCTTGCGGTGACAACACCGCGACCCCACCAGCGGTTGCTACTACTGTGCCTGTCGCTACTGCGC
>JAYSYV010000630.1:0-5085 GCA_043727245.1 Chloroflexota bacterium
TGGCACAATTTGTGCTTTGTGACTACTTAACGACAAATGCGTCAACTTAGTGCTTGTAAAGATTCAATTTGCTTTCGTGTGAGGCACAAGGTAATCTAAATTTACCTCACGATTTTACAAGTTAATTCTTTACACCTACTTAGGAAACTCGTAAACTTTCATTTCAATTTCCGCGCATTCTTCAAATATTACACCTTAATTAAGTAGAAAATATGTTCTTTTTCTGTTAAACGAAATGCTTTATAACTTTAACAATATCAAGTATTTTAGTTATGTAAAGTAATTCTTAAAATACCCTACTACCATAAACACCAATAGCTACAACTTTTTCAGGGTTGTGAGGAATTGCCAACAGTTATTATTCTCCAAACATAGGATGAAGCATAATATCCAGCGTATTTACTATACCGCCCACTTATGAAAACCGATAGCCATTCTTTACGAGAAGATGTGGAAAACCAGAATTGACATTAAAGTTAGAGGGACGTATCATGTAAAAAAAGCGCATTATAGTTTAATAAAATACCTAGTTGTCCGGTTTAAGGAGGAACAGAGCGCATGTCTACCTGTCGTGTTATAAGCTGCTCTAATATGAAAGGTGGAACAGGCAAAACCACTACAGTCAACAGCCTGGCTGCTCATTGTGCGCGTAAGGGGTTTCGGGTAGCCGTGATTGACCTTGACCCTCAATCCAACCTTACTATAGGCTTTGGGATTGACCCACAAGACCTCAAAGCTTCCATGTATGACGTGCTGGCTCCACAGAGTCTACCCATCGAGCAGGTCTTCATCGAGAAGGAAGGCTTGTTCCTGGCCCCGGCCCACATGGATATGGTCCGGCTGGAAATGCAACTGGTCAGCCTCTACGGTCGCGAAACCCTCCTGAACAAAAAACTGCTTGCCGTGAAAGATAATTACGACCTGATCATTATTGATTGCCCGCCCAGTCTGAATATTTTCACCATTAACGCCCTATGTGCCTCTGACTTTGTAATCATCCCGATTCAGTGTTCAAGCTACTACGCCCTCTACGGCATCGCCCAATTACTTGAGTCAATCAGCTGGGTTCAGCAAGAACTTAACCCCAACCTGCAAGTCCTGGGGGTAGCTTTAACTATGGAGAACCGGACCCGAATAAGCGGTCAGATTACGGAAGAAGTAAACCGCCAGTTCAAAGATCTGGTATTCAAAACAATCATCCGTCAAAACGTTAAACTTTCGGAAGCCCCGGCTATGGGTACTTCAATATTTGGCTACTCCGCCGCTTCCCAGGGTGCGGAGGATTATGCCAGGTTAGCTGAGGAGGTAGTGAAACGTGCCGGCCTTTAATCTTAACAAGGGCAACCAGACTGCCCAGAATCGTCTAAAACTGCAGAAGGAACGCAGCGAGTCGGATGTGATGATTATGCCGGATGCCCTGCGCGTACCAATTGGGCGTATCCGACCTAATCCTTTCCAGGTTCGCCAGGACTTCGACACCAGTGAGGCCCAACAAGCCCTTCAGGAACTGGCCGACGATATTCGCAAACGTGACATTCTCGAACCGCTTATAGTGCGGCTTTTGGTTGAAGATGAGCAGGATTTCTATGAGATTATTGCTGGAGAACGGCGCTTCCGAGCCGCTCAACTGGTCGGTAAAACTACCCTACCCGTAATAGTTAAAACCAATTGGACCGACCGCGACGCAAAGCTGGCAAGTCTATCCGAAAATCTGCAACGGCGCAACCTCAGTCTGGTCGAAGAAGTTCAGTTCTTTCTAGCTCTGGAAAATGAATACAACTATACCGCAAAAAAAATTAGCGAATTAATAAATAAATCCGAAAGCTATGTCAGCCGGAGAATGCGTCTGGCTTCCAACCCCCAAAAATTAGCCGAGATGAGTAACCAGGGCATGAAACTGAGCGAAATGCTCATCAACCAGGAAGATTCTTCTCCCACTGTTACTGAAAATAAGCCGTTTATTGCTCCCAAAGAAGAAATATCTAAACAAACTGGAGAACGCAATCGCACCCGAAAGATGAAGCAGTCGGTCAGGCTTCTTCCTTTTACCCGTTTCCGGGAAGCCGTTGAACGCCTTTCAACCCAACTTCAAAAAGAACAACTGGACCACCAGGAACGTGAGCGTCTGATAAAAGAACTAGAACTTATCGCAGAGGGTATCACCCTTCTTCGTTCCTCTCTGAACCGTAAATAGATTGTATTATATTTCACATTTCAGCCACTAAGAATTATTTGTGAGGAATAACACAAAAGAAGCTGAGAGATGATAAAGTGATTAATTTCACTATCATTTCTTTTTTTTGTGCCGAACATGAATAATAACATTCGAGCATGGAAACTGAAATGCTAAGGTTAGCTAAAACTATTCAATCATTAAATAGCTGTAAGTTGAATCATTCTAACCGCGATTTTTAGAAACAATTGGCAGATTAGACAACCTTTGTGATCTTAAAAGCTTGATTTCCTGGTTAATAACAAACGATAAATTGTATTGGAGTGGTTTATAGAAATATAAATACAACTCCGGTCCACAAACTGCTTTGTTTTCCGGTTGAAACCGGATAGTCCGATTAATACCCAACATCCGTAATTGCCAGCCAGTATTCCCGGAAATTCGGGCCAATACTGGCTGAGTAATATACGCTGTTGCAGCTCCAGCCTCCACATTCGCACATTTTTCTAAAGTATCGGCAAGCCGCTGTGCTATAGCATTCCGCCGAGAGCGGTGAAAGCCCAGGCGCTGCTGACGACCATCTGCCAGGGCTTGAGCCTGGGCCAGGCTGATGATATTCTCGCCTAACAGTTCTTTAGTTTCGGCTAGCCGGGACACCGGTAACACATTACCCAGGGGAGTAGCTGTTACCAGTAAGACTTTCAAAGGTTTTTCGACTGACCGTAAAGTTGGGCGGCCTCGTCCGATAGCCTGTAAAATTGCGGAACGTTCACTGTGTTCAATCGCGGCTTGTACTTCCTGGTCCCTGTCGGCTCGGCAACGCCGGGCAATTCCTTTACCTTCTTCGTTAGCCCATGCGTAAGGCCGTATTTTCCAGAAATCCCCTTTCACATTAGATGTTTCTTCTCCGGTTTCACTGAACCGGAAAGCTTGCACCTGCGCTCGCAAACTATCTAAAGGATGGCAATAGTGACCCACCACCGCAATGAAATCCACCTCACTCAGGCTGTTCAAGGCTTTGTTATCCCGGTCAAAATGGCCCCAGGTAATGCTGGTAGCCGGAGCTTCCGCCGTTAGTTTGAGCGGGCCGGTCCCGGCAGCCGGGTTAAAGGCTTTGTGGCAAAATATAGCCGCTGAGGGGTACTTTTGACCTTCCTGCCCGAGCATACGGCTTACCTCTTTAAGCGCCCGGCCATCCCTGGCAACCAGCTCATCTTTGGTATAGAGAGAATTGGTTATCTGGGTAATTTCAAGGTGCTGGGCTACCTCGAAATTGACTGTTCTGGTGTTGGAACCAAGTACATACTTTTGCAATACGGGTGAGGGTGTGGCATCTAATAGGACCACACTGGGAGCCTGTTGAAACTGGTTGTGGTAAAGTCTTTCGTCGGTCTGTTCGCCTTTCAACAGACTAATTAAATGTTGGCGAGGTTGATAAATATTAACCGCCAGCGTTTCTTTTTGAAGGCTGAACCATAACCGGCTATCTGAAAATTCTGTTTTAAGTTCATTGTTAAGGGCTTCGACCAGTTCAAGGGCAAAATGCAGCGGAAAACATAGCTTTGTATTGAGTTGGGCGAAAGGCCGCTCCCAACTATAGCGTCCGGTTTTAGTTCCGGCAGGAATAGCTCGGCACTCCTCAATAATTCCGCTCAGGTTTTTACCGGTCAGGCGAGCGGCTTCTTTTAGTACTGGCATAAAAGGAAACAGTTTTTGCAAGCGGGCAGACTCTTGCTCCAGGGTATTACTTTCCTGTAGGGCTATTGCCTGTTCAATGAGGCCGAACAGTTGGATAAAAGGCTCGAAGTTTTGCTGCCAGCCAGAGCAAGCGAACTCTTCACTCTCAGCGTCCTGGGTCTGGCGGTGCATACTTTCTCGCCATAAGGCCAGGGTTTCACGTGTTACATTTACATTTTCCAGCAGATGCTCGATGACACTTTCATCAATTATAATTACGTCAAATTCGGCCAATTCCTGCGAATTATTCAAAAAACTGGCTTTGGGAGCGAGGACAATTCGGGCCTGGTTGGCTGTGGCTACGCCCTTCCAGTAACCTTCCTGCTGGCAATTCCAGGGCATCGGAGTGTCCAGAGGTTGCTTATTGGCCTTCAAATTAGTCTGCCAGTTTTTGTTAGAGAAAAAGGGACAGGCCGAGCAGATGTCCCAGGTGGGAGCGTGGCGTTGGCTGCCTGCCGCTTCACATTCATCCAGCTTGCGGCATTCAAAGGTTCCCTGGGTACGCTGACGGCCTTCTCTGACTGCTACCAGGCCGCTCCGCCAGGCTTCGTGGAGCAATGCGTCCGGTTTTATCCACTGCCGGTAGACTTCTTTATTATCCGCAATATAAAGAATCCGTCCTTCGGGAAAATTCTTAACAGCGACTAAAGCTTCGGCCATGGCGGCGTGAGTCTTACCGGTCCCAGGGTTGGATGTTACTAGCAAACTCTGGCGGGATTTCCCCAGGCTAAAAAAATGTTCCGAGAAAGCCTGTCTGAACAACCCGGCATGCTTTTCGCGAGCTTCCTGGACCGTTAGCAGTGGGCGAATTAGCTGGCCGGGCCGGGCCAACTGCATAACTTCCCTGGTTTCAGGGTCGAGTTCGATAAACTTTTTAACCCAACGGCTTTCTTTTTTCTCAATTAAGCCCGTTTCTCCTGAGAAAACTCCTAGCCGGGAAAGCTGGGCCTGGTTTGACCTCAACAAATCGTCGTAACCTTTGGCTGCTTCTAAAGGCCAACGCCGTTCTAAAACCTGGAATCCGGCTGCCTGTAACTGACAGGCCATCTGGTAGAGGTCGCGAGCGACTCGCTGGTTATTTTCCAGGTCGGCATCGAAGGCGATTTCAACTGTTTTGACACCCAACGAGGCCAAAATAAATACTATGTGTCCTCTCCCGTGAGTTGCCCGCCAGT
>JAYSYV010000631.1:0-5077 GCA_043727245.1 Chloroflexota bacterium
AGCCTTATTTTAGCCGGAATGGTACTACCTGTAGTTCTAAATTGACACGCTTTGTCTATAAGTGGTAGTCATTTTGATTACTCCGACAGGCTGCTAGCCGTCGGAAATTTGGATAAATGCATAAAAAAGCACTTTACCCCTGCTAAAGCTAACCTGGCGATTGGAACCTTTACCGATGTAACCAGATCAAAATCAAGTCTGGTTGCCGAGAATGCTTTGCTGCGTCAGCAATTAATTGTTCTTCAACGCCAGGTTAATAAACCAAAGTTAAGGTCTATAGAACGCCTGATTTTAGTAATTCTAGCTGGGTTGGTTACCAATTGGCGGCAAGCTTTGCTCATCGTCAAACCTGAAACGCTCCTCAAATGGCATCGAGCCGGTTTCAAGCTCTTCTGGAAATTCAAATCCAGCGCTAAAGGTAGAAAGCCTAAAATTCCTGAAGAAACAATTCTTCTCATAAAGAAAATGGCCTCCGAAAACAGGCTTTGGGGTGCTGAAAGAATTCAAGGAGAGCTCTCAAAGCTAAACATTAAAGTTTCCAAACGTACCATTCAGAAGTATATGCGGCAAGGTCAGGTTAAACCCCCTCGTTCTTCCAGTCAAAATTGATCCACTTTCCTTAAGAACCATTCTCACCAAATCTGGGCCTGTGATTTTCTACCTGTCAATGACATCTTCTTCCGGCAACTTTACGCTTTTGTAATCATGGAACTAGGTAGCCGAAAGATTGTCCATCTAGAAGTTACTGCTCATCCCACTGATGAGTGGACTACCCAACAACTCCGAGAAGCGACCCCTTTTGAGCAGCGGCCAAAGTATTTGATCCGGGATAATGATGCCAAATTTGGTATCCATTTTAAGCAAGCGGCTGAGGGAGCGGGTATAGAAGTGTTAAAAACTCCCATTAAAGCTCCAAATGCGAATGTAAATTGCGAAAGGCTGATGGGCACAATCAGGCGAGAATTGTTTGATCACTTCTTGATCTTTAATGAGCAACATTTGAAGCGAGTGTTAAAGGAATTCGCTAGCTATTATAACTACTGGCGACCTCATCAGGGTATTGGGCAAGCCACACCGATAAAAGCTGCAACTCCGGCAAACTCTAGTGGGAAAATAGTAGCTTTTCCGGTTTTGGGTGGGTTACACCACCATTATCAGAGGGTGGCGTAAGTTGCTGGAACTCGGAAATAGCTTAGTGGACGGGCCATGTAGCCACCACGCCCTCCTTTTGTTACTTGCTAACACCATTTTTCTTCTTACAATATCAGGTGTCAGCAAGTTTTGCTAGGTAGGGGCTCGCCAGCAGTATCAAAGTTCGGGAGACCCTAATATTGTCCAAAAAATGCTCTAACCCGAGGTTGGTAGCCAGGACGGGGGCAAGGTCACCTTAAACTATCCCTATTCCGTGTCTGATTTCCTGGGACAATTATAAACAATATGTTTGTCAAGGCTAGAAGCTATTGACATTCTCGTAGAAGGCTCGTACAGTTATTAGTATATGAGCAATTCGACTAATAAAAAGATCACAAACATACCTTCTCCTCTCACCAGTTTTGTGGGACGCCAAAAAGAACTGGCTAACCTCAAAAGCCTGTTTAAAAATACCCGCCTTCTAACTTTAACCGGAATTGGCGGCGTGGGTAAAACTCGCCTGGCTTTACACCTCGCAAAAGAGGTTCTCAGCGGTTTTGAAGACGGAACCTGGCTGGTAGAGCTAGCTGCTTTAACCGAACCCACCCTGGTTGAGCAATCAATTGCCGAAGCTATTAGTCTCAAAGAAGAACTTAACCAGCCATTAATTTCTACTCTGGTAAACTATCTTACATCTAAAAAGCTTCTCTTGATTCTGGATAATTGTGAACACCTTATTGAGGAGATTGCCAGGTTGTGCCAGCTTTTGCTCAATAGTTGTCCGGATTTAAAGGTTCTGGCTACCAGCCGGGAGGCAATTGGTATTCTCGGAGAAACTACCTGGCAAACTCCCCCACTTTCCCTACCTGCCAAAACCAACCTTTTTGAACTAAATTCAGTCCGAGGTAAACTTTTTGATGATTTAATAGCATCTGAAGCAGTGCAACTTCTGGTGGAGCGAGCCAGAGCCGTTCAGCCAGATTTCGAGTTAATGTCTCAAAATAGCTGGGCAGTAGCCCAGATTTGTCAGGATCTTGACGGCATACCCCTGGCTATCGAATTAGCGGCAGCCAGGATGCGCAGCTTAGAAGTAGAACAAATTGCTCTTCGTTTAGAAGATCGATTTGAGTTGCTCAAAAATGGAAACCGGAGCGCCCTGCCTCGTCAGCAAACTTTAAGCAACCTAATTGACTGGAGCTATAACCTTTTAAGTGAGCGGGAAAAGGTTATTTTACGCCGTCTTTCGGTCTTTAAAGATAGTTTCGGACTGGAAGCCGCCGCGGTAATAGGGTGTGGTACCTATAGTGTTATCACAGGCCAGGGCTTGATCGAAAAAGGGGAGGTATTAGATTTAATCTCTCAGCTCCTCAATAAATCTCTACTAAATTTAGAACGAACTAATACTGCTCAGCTTCATCCCGAGAAAAGCCAACCCCGTTATCGCTTACTCGAGACCATCCGGCAATATAGTTGGGAAAAGCTGGTTGAAACAGGCGAATGCGAAGAAAGGGGGATGCTGAGTAAACATTTGAGCTGGTGCTTACAAATGGTAGAGGAAGCAATCCCTAATCTGGCGGGGCCACAACAGAAAAGCTGGTTAGCTTTGCTCGAACTTGAACACAATAATTTCAGAACTGCTTTGGGTTGGTCTATTAGCCAGATGAATGTACAGGTCGCAAAGGAAATTGAGGTATGCGACCTTAAAGAAAAGGTGGATGAAGAACCTAACCGGAGTTGGCCTTTAAGCGAAATGGAAATGGCATTGCGATTAAGCAATAAGCTCGCCTGGTTCTGGGATTTGCACGGGTATTTGAGTGAAGGACGGCGCTGGTTAGATCAAGTATTAAGTGAAGTCAGAAAACATCAGGGCGGTACTTCTTTTGAAATTATCCTACTTATGGCAAAGGCGTTGAACGCGGCAGGAAATCTGGCACAAAAACAAAATGACAATGACCGGGCAAAAGCCTTGCTGGAAGAGAGTTTGACCCTATATCGAAAGTTGAACGAACCAAATGACCTTTCCAAAGTTTTGAATAACCTTGGAATAGTCGCTTTTAACCAGGGTGATTACACTCAGGCCCAAATTTACTATGAGGAGAGTTTAGCTATTAAATACCGGCTGGGAGACAAGCGAAGCATTGGACTAACTCTGACCAATATGGCTGAACTGGCCCACTTGAAAGGAGAGACACAACGGGCTATTTCCCTGTTTGAGGAAGGGCTGGTCCTATTAAAAGAAGCCGGTGATACCCAAATTGTTGCCATTGGATTACTTAATTTAGGGGCAACAATCGGTGAGCAGGGTAATTACCAGAGGGCGAGCCAACTTTTAATTGAAAGTCTGAAATTATTTAATGAACTGGGGGATAGATTCAATATAGTTGAGTCGCTCGAAAGGTTAGCTGGTTTTGCCGGAGCTGTCACTATGGCTGAAAAAGCCGCTCACCTTTTTGGAGCAGCGAACGCCCTGCGCCAGGTGATAAGTACTCCCATGAGCAAGAATTACCTTCAAAGTTATGAGCAGGCCGTATTATCTGTTAAGAAACAAATAGAACCCCAAATATGGGAACAACACTGGTTAGTAGGCCAGCAAATGAAGCTAGAAGAAACTATTGATTTTGCTTTAACAGGCTTTGAAACCCAGAATATAATACAGCCGTCAAAGTTAGTTGTTAACCGCACACTTGTTTCTAAAGACCTTGACACCATGGTTGTTCAAACTCCTCCGCATCTGCCACCACACCCAAATATCCTTCTATCAGGTTTAACCGGACGTGAAGAAGAAGTGCTTAAACTAATAGCAACGGGGCTGACCACCAAACAGATGGCGGCTGAATTAAACCTCAGCCCGCTCACAGTCAATGCCCATCTACGCTCAATTTACGCTAAACTTGGTATCACCTCCCGCAGTGCGGCTACCCGTATCGCCATTGAGAATAATCTGGTTTAGAGGCTTTTAATAAGTAAGGGTGAAATTTACTGAATAGCCAACTATTTACCATTTAAGAAAGGTAAATTGGCTGAAAGTCAGCTACTTTTCTTACACAGACTGTCTCTATTAACCTCGCCTGAGTTCAATCCCCTCATTCCTAGAATTCCCCTGGTCTAGCAGTTTGTCGGAGAGAACCTTATTTTGGCCGAAAGGGTACTACCTGTAGTTCTAAATTGAGACGCTTTGTCTATAAGTGGTAGTCATTTCGATTACTCCGACAAACTGCTAGGGTCTGTTATATGTTCAACGGCCTACCGGGACTTCCAGGTCGCGTCCAATTTTTTGCTTGAGTTCGTCGGCGGCTGTTTCCAGGGCAGTTTTGGGGTCAGTTCCTTTCAATACTTCGGCCTGAGCTTCCAGGCTGAACGTCAGGGCCACCGGGTTATCAACATTATAAGTTACCGGCTTTATGCGGGGAATTTCGTCCAGAAAGGTTTTCCAGATGGGCTTATTATTGAAATAAACCTGCGGCGCGGTATAAAAAGGGTCGCTGTACGCCGGTAGATAGGCGGGCATAATCCCGAATTTTTCAAAGATATTGTTCTGACCCTCTTTGGTCGCCAGGGAATATTCTATGAAAGCCCAGGCGGCTTCAAAGTTTTTCGTTTTGCTGGGAATAGCCAGCACCGAACCGCCCAGACTGCTGGCCCGGTTGCCGCCTTTGGTCACGGCTGGCAGCAGTATGACATCCCACTTGCCGCTGAGTTCGGGAGCGGACTGCGTAAGAGCGCCACTCCACCAGACCCCGGAAGGCTGGGTCGCGACCTGACCGTTCTTGTTGGCGCTGACAAGGTTATCCCGGCCATCCACGTTTAGAAACAGGTCAGCCGCCTTTAACTTCTGGATGAGGGTCATGGCGTTGATGGCTTCGGGTGAGGCCAGGCTAATTTTACTGTCCTTGTTGAAGTAGTAAGCTCCCTGCTGGTTTAGCATCATCCGAAAGAGGGCATCGTC
>JAYSYV010000632.1:0-1579 GCA_043727245.1 Chloroflexota bacterium
GGCTCTTCTTGACCTTGAAAGACTGCTAGGGGAGATGCAAGACGCCGATTTGCACCGGGCGGAACCAAACGGCGGGTGGACATGCGCCCAGGTAGTTTCGCATATCCATCTTTCAGGCCTGCTCTGGGTTGCCGATCTCGCGCGGATGCGCTGTCACCAGGACGAGGTAATGTTTATGTTCCGCGAGGAACTCGGTCACGATGCGGTTGGGGCGCCACCGCCCTCGGTAGAAGAAGCCGCCAGGCGCATCGCCAGTGTGCGGGTTGCCCTCGCGCAAGCCCTGGACGAGGTTGACCCGGCAATTTTGGATAAAAATCTGGAAGTACCCACCCTTGGTACATTTACTCTCCAGGAGTGGATGCCGCTGATTATTGGTCATATTGCGGGCCATGCCGAGCAGGTGAAAACGATCTTGCGCTCCCGGAATGCGCTTCCTGCCACTTTTTCTCAAACGGAGGTGTAAATATGAGATTAAAAGACCGGGTAACTATTATTACAGGGGCCGGCCAGGGATTGGGTCGCGCTTTTGCACTGGCTACTAGCCGGGAGGGCGCCAGGGTCGTAATTGCAGATTTGAACCAGGAGAAAGCCGAAGCTGTCGCCCAGGAAATACGGGATGCCGGTGGAGAAGCTCTGGCTATCAAGACCGATGTGACCTCGGAGGAAAGCACTGAAGCGCTGGCTCGCCAGGTTTTTGAACAATACGGTCGGATTGATGCGCTGGTCAATAATGCGGCGATGTTTTCCAATATTAAGATGCGGCCTTTTGATCAGATACCGGTTCAGGAATGGGACAACCTCATGGCCGTAAATGTACGGGGAGTTTTCCTGTGCTGCAAGGCGGTCGCGCCCTTCATGCGCCAGCAGCGCAGCGGCAAAATTATTAACATCGCCTCTATCGTTTTCGACCTGGGCCGGGCGAATTATTTGCACTATGTGGCCTCGAAAGGCGCGGTAATCGGAATTACCCGGGGAGTAGCCAGCGAGCTAGGCGACTACAATATCAATGTCAATGCCATCTCGCCCAGTTCAGTCCAGACCGAAATACCGCGAGAGACGGTTACCCGCGAGGGGGCGTTACAATTTGCCCAGGGCCAGGTTCTTAAACGAGTAGAGTCACCAGATGACCTGGTGGGAACTGTTATCTTTCTGGCTTCCAGCGACAGCGACTTTATAACCGGCCAGACTATAAACGTAGACGGTGGAATGCGCTTTCATTAATCTATCAATCCGCAGGCAAGGTGCTGCTATTTACCGGTTTTGGACTCAGTTTTTGCTTTAAGCGCCTCAATCGATTCTATTGGTTTGCTTGAGTCGAAGCCTGTTTTAGCTTCCTCAGTACTGCAATTCATATAAAGGGTTCGGAATTGCACCTAACCAATTTCGTACCTTACCTATGAAGAGGTGTAGTTAGCATAGTTGCCGTATTAACTAGAACCAGCCATTCAGGTGTTAGTCGCGAGTGGGTTTAACGGGTCGTAAAAAAGCAAAAATAGCCTTGCCAGGCTGACTAAAGGAGAAGGTATAGAAAGATGGATTACGCTACAGCTCGCCAGGTGTTTTTTCAACCAGCCCCGGA
>JAYSYV010000633.1:0-1577 GCA_043727245.1 Chloroflexota bacterium
ACCACTTCTTTTGGCAGCACTTATCTCAATTACAATGAACAAAACGGGGGATATATTGGCCTTTTAATGATGTTACTGGCCCTTTTCTCGTTAATCTACATTTTAAAGGATAGGTATATCCGATTTTTTGCCATTATGGCAGTAGTGTGGTTGTTTTATAGCTACAACCTGCTGGATAGTCATGGATTAATAAACTCGATTCCGGGGATGCAGTTTGGCTTCGTACATCGCTCCTTTCCAGTCTGGCTTTTCAGTATTAGTTGCTGTGCCGCTGTGTTCGTAAATTATCAGCTAAAATCCGACCTGCTGGATAAACTTAAATGGCCCCAATTGCGGCGGCATAATCTTCTATTCGGGGCCATAGGGGCGGTTTTCCTGCTAACCGGTATCTATGCTGCTAAAGACATGGTGATAGCTCAATACCGTCTATTGCAGCCTTTTGAGAAGGGTTTTTTGCGTTATGTGCCGGGGCATATCTGGTTTATAGGTTTAAGCTTTGGGGCCGGTTTAGTGGCTGTAATTGGCATGGGGTTATTTCGCAGGCGCATTGTGCAGGTAAGTTGTGGGAGCTTTGTGCTGCTTATGGTTTTCCTGCAAAGCGGCTGGCTGCTTAAAGAGTACAACCCCACGGTCAGCAACAGCTATTTTTACCCGCCTACCGAAGCCCTCGGACGCTTACGCGAGAAGGTTGGAACCGGCACGGTTATGATGATTGGCTGGAATTCCATACCGGTCAATATGAACATGATTTATAAGTTTTCGGAAATACCCAATTATGATTCTCTGTGGATAAATTATTACGAGCGGTTGGTTCGCGAAATGTTCGGTGCAGGTGAAGAAACATTGACGGTTAGCGTAAGCCGGTCCAGTGAAAAGGCCTTTAAGTTATTTGGGGTAGAATATTTTATGCCGGTCAAAGAGCCTTTTTCTTTTGGTCTGGGTATGATTGACATTAAGTTTCCGGCCACTATACGCACATCGGCGGGCGAGATTCTGCCGGGACAATCCATCAGCCAGACTTTGAAGGCCCAAAGTCCTGATTTACGCCAAATACTAATATCGCCCTATACGTACGACCGGGTAAACGCCTGTAGTCTTAACATCAGATTGGAAGAGGTGCAAACAGCTAGTCTTATAGCTGAAAAACAGTTCAATTGCCTTGAGTTAAAAGATGATGCTCCTATAAACTTTTCTTTCGCGCCGCAACCTGCTTCCAAAGACCGGGATTACCGCCTTATATTCAGTTCTTCGGATAGCAAACCGGGTCAGGCGGTAAGCATAGTATATCTGCCGGAATTGAATTATCCGGCAGGTCAGCTTACCTTTGGCGGTAAAGTTCAAAAGGGTGGTTTGGATTTTGATTTCTTTGAAGGTATTACCGCTAACTTTACCAATCAGGGCAAAGCCGACTACCGGAGCGTCTATAAGTATAAGCTTAGCCTGGGGCGATACTATACGGTCAGCCAGGCCGATATAGCTCCGAGCGATGAGATAGCTCGTCAAAAACTGGATAGGCTTGATTTCGATCCTTACAAGTCGGTTGTTTTAAGTTTACCGGCTGTGCCGTCTGGCGGCTT
>JAYSYV010000634.1:0-1577 GCA_043727245.1 Chloroflexota bacterium
CTTTTCGCCACCGGGATTGGAGGTTACTTGAAAACCGGCCCCGGCGTTATTAGAACGGCGGCGACCATTATCGCGTTCGTAGGAGGAAGAATTTTCGGAAGAGGATCGGGGAAAAGTTGTCTCACTTGACATAGCCGCTATCTACCTCACGATGCGTTATTGCGAAACGCGATAGCCCGACTATATCTCCACTAAAACTGCTGTAATTAACTGATTCCGGGCTATGCTATTAAAGCCTGCCCTTATGTTTAAAGGAAGCAAACTTCAATATCGAACCGGAACAAGTGAAGAACGCTTTTGTTAAAAACAACAAGCGTAACTCACTTATAACTACCCGCAGCTATGAGTTTTCAGTCTGGTCTTAATCCCCTGCGCGTCGGGAACAGAGAGGCAAAGACCAGACTTACTTCTTAAAGCTTTATTTTCAATCGTTGAGGTGTAGACCCCAAAAACTTAACTCTGGACAGTATCCGAGCCACTATCAGCTACCGGGGCAGCAGGCACGGCGGTTTCGGTTTCAGTCTCGCCTTCGGCTTCCACGATAACTTTCACTTTGGGAACCACGCGGCCCACTAACCGGATCGGTACTTCGTACTGTCCGATGCTGTGAATGTTTTCGGCAAGGTCCACTTTGCGGCGGTCTATTTCCTGGCCGACCAGGGCGCTGAGAGCCTCGGCAATCTGGGCGCTGGTAATAGAACCGTACAGCCGTCCGTTCTGGCCTACGCGAGCAGTCAGGCGGATAGTCTGCTGCTCAATCTGGGTCGCTAACGAGCGATTATCTTCTTCGGCGCGGACGAGTTTTTTATCGTCAGCGGCCTTCTTTTGCTCGATCAATTTCATGGCACCGGGTGTGGCCGGTTTCGCCAGGCCGCGCGGCAGTAAATAGTTCCGAGCGAACCCGTTCTTTACTTCCTGGATTGTGCCGGTAGTTCCCAGGTTTTGAATATCTTCGGTCAGAATAACCTTCATTTTAAGAAAACAAGCTCCTTCAACTCTTTACGGGTATGCCTTTAGCTCCATCTTAATCTTTAACTAGCGGAGCGGGGCTATATCGCTAATTTTATAATCAAGTCATTATAACATCTCAACCGGTAACCGTCTAGTCATGGGTGGCTCTTTTTTCAGCCGCCAGCGATACCCCGGCCTGGGGAAATGTAGACAACCCTGGGAAAACTCTCGTGGATAAGTTGATAACTACTCTTTCTTGTCGCCCAGGAAATCATTCAAAGGGGTGCTATAGCGCTGGAAAGCCTCTAAAAGATGCTGTTTTTCGTAGTGGGCATAAATCATTTTAGTAGTGGCCGGGCTGCTGTGGCCCAGAATATCCTGAACCTCGCTGAGTTGCGCCCCGTTGTTGAGCAGGGCTGAGGCTTTTTGATGGCGGAAGTCGTGGGTAGTAACCTGGACTCCGGCCAGGGCGGCGTAACGTTTTACCACTTCCCAGATAAAAGCGGGGCTTAAGCGGTAGTTAGAGCCACCGGCTTTGACCTCACCGCGTCCCCGGTCGTGCCGGATAAAGACCGGCTGGAAATTATCGGCTCGGTCTTTTAAATAAAGCCGGATAGCGGCCAGGG
>JAYSYV010000635.1:0-15318 GCA_043727245.1 Chloroflexota bacterium
CTCGATTTGGATGGTTGGGGGTCAATTTCTTCAAGCATGCTGCTCTCCTGAGATCATACGGTTTAACTACTACGCCTTCCTACCTGCCTGCCTGCCCTGTATTGGCTACCAGGGCCATCCGAGGCTTAAGCCGTTCTTTTGTAGACTTGATGTAAACCATTTCAGACTGGAAAACTGATTATTCTCTCTTATAAGATATTTCGGACCTGCTCCAAAGGCAGTAGCTTCTCTAAATTATGACGCTTTCTGGTACTGTCGCACGTAATCCACCGTCAAGGTTTGAGGGAAAACCGTAGCTGGACTGACAGGGCCGCCCAGATTACCGCCTACCGCCACATTGAGCAGCAAAAAGAACGGCTGGTTAAAGACCCACTGATTAGGCGTGATGTCTTCCGGGGTCGCCTGGTTGTAAATCTGACCGTCAAAGTACCACACGATTTTATCGGGCTGCCATTCGATAGCAAATACATGGAAATCGCCGGCCAAATCGTCAGGTAAATCTTTAGTTTTGGTGAATCCGCCACTGCCGGAATAGCCAGGCCCGTGTATGGTGCCAAAGATACGCCGGGGCTGGCGGCCGATGTACTCCATTATGTCGATCTCACCTGACTTAGGCCAGCCGACTTTAGCGATATTGGTGCCAAGCGCCCAGAAAGCAGGCCAAAGCCCATTGCCGCGCGGCAGCTTAACGCGCGTTTCAATCCGGCCATAGGTAAACTCGACTTTGTTTGCTGTGAGCAGGCGCGCCGAAGTGTACTGGCAGGGGCCGTAATAACATTGCAAGTTACTGTCAGGTTCGGCTTTAAGGGCGGTTATCACCAGGTTTCCCGCTCCATCTTGGGCCGCATTTTTAGGGCTGTCGGTGTAGTATTCAAGTTCGTTATTGCCCCAGCCGCGGTTGCCGTTGGCCGTACCATCTCCGATTTCGTGGCCCCAGATGGCCGGGTTGGGCGGCGTTCCGGCCGGACCGTTAAATTCATCGCTCCAGGCCAGTTTCCAACCCGGCCGCGCAGGCTCTTCTTTCAAATTAGCACCCCCCGAAGCCGGTTTAAGCCAGACCAGCCCTACAATCAATGCCAACCCGGCCAAACCAACCCCCATCAAAACTCCAATTATTATCCAAAATCGCGTTACTCGGCCCAGCCTCTTATTAGACTGCTCAACCACCTGATCTATCACAAGTCTAACCGGAGGTGTTATTTCAGTAGCCCTCGGTTCCGGTGGTAGTTTATCGTTCCCTGTCATATGGCCTTCCCTTCAAGCCCGGGCTGCGCTGGTCAGGCGCTCTACCCTGGCAGCAAAGTGGTCCAGGGCGTCCACACCTTCTAGAACACCTAGTTCCAGGTCGTAAGAGCGCTGCTCTCCGGGTTCAAGTTCGAGTAGTTCGCCTTGTTCACGGGCATCCATGCGTCCGGCGCTGCGATTGGTGCTTGGTTCAAGGGCTACGACATAATTCCCTTCGGCCAGCATTCGCCAGACCAGGGCGTGCGGAAGCTGAGCGGGCCGGAAAAGTTCGTAAACTCCAAGCTGGCGCTGTCGGTTAATAATACCTACCGGGGCCAGGCCGCCGGCTTCACACAATGGTTCGTAATCGAAGGCGCTGCCACCATGCGCGGCAGCGGGCGGTTCCAGCCGGGTCAAACTTTCGAGCGATGAAAATTTGGTAGGAAACTGCCGGGAAACCGGCAACAAAAGTTCGGCTCCATCGTCTACCAGGGGAAAGCCGAAATTTATATGGTAGAGTAGCATGTGAGGAGTGCGCGAATAACTGAGGTTATGCACTTCATCATGAATAGTCAAATAAGAATAGCCGACTTTAGCCTCGATGCGCCGCTTTAGCAATAATCTTTCGCCGAGGGCGCTGGCCTGCAACACTTCGCCTTCAGCCCAGAGAGTACATTCGTCCCCTTCCCAGCGTTCGCCATAGCCGCCTAACCGGGCCGGGCGGTTAGACACCCGCCCATGTAAGCCGTATTGCTCGGTCTGTTTGGGCGGGTAATGATATTGAGCCGCAGTATCCCTGGCCGGAAAGAAAGAGTGGTCCAGCCCGGCGGTTGTTAGCAGCCCGCCACCCCAGGTCCGCAAGAAACCCAACTCGTCCGGTTCGAAATACCAGGGGCCGGTAAACCCGGTCCCTGATTGCCAGCCCAGGGCTTGCCCGGACTGTTCGCACCGGCCGATGTCGAAAGCCCGATCTACCAGAACCTCAAAAATAAAGCCGGAACCGGTACGAAATTCCAGTACACGTACCCCGCGTTCGGTACCGTCGCCCAGCGTGACCAGTCGCACCCCGGCGATTTGTTCCAGGCGGCCTACCCGCTTTAACAACTCGGTCCGGCTGTAATAACTACCAAAGATTGATGGCATCGATTACTCTTTTAGCTCAACGGTTATTCTAGAGCGAGTGGTAAAGTGACCGGTTGCCCACCCAGATGGGACGATTCGCGCATCGCCAGGACTAATTCCTGATCCAGGCGTGCCTGGGCCGCACCGTAAGTTGGTTCGGTATTATCCCTGACGGCTGTAACCAGGCTCATGATGCACCCGGCAATCCCGATTTCATCATCGTTCCACTGCATCCCATAGCCTTTAAGTGCGGCATAAAAAGGATTATCCCACCGCACAATTGGCTGCTCGGCATCACCGGTGTAAGCCACCAGGGCCTCTAAAGCACCCCCATCGTTGCGCTCCCAGCGGCGTTCCAGGGTAATAAATTGAGGCGCTTCGCGGCTAGGGTCCAGCAGCGATAACTCCTCTTTGACTTCCAGGCCGACCCCGACTGTGATGCCCATCCCTTTTTCGGCCAGGAAGCGGCTGCTCCGCCACCAGCGCAGGGCCGAGTCATAGGCAATGTTAGTCCAGTGATAGAAACCCAACCGGCCATCGGAAAACTCGATAGTGGCGTGTTCCTGGGTTTCGGTGCGCGGTCCGGTAGTGTTCGCCAGCCGCGACCAGTGCGCCGCCAGGGGGTAATCTCGCACGGTTCCCTGCACGCTTACAGGCACGGCGTCAAAGCCAAGATAGCTGCGCATGACACTCACGCCGTGGTAGCCGTGCCCGGCAAAGTCGTTGAAAGAACTGTATACCTTGCCAAACAAGCCCGACTCGATCAACTTCAGCTTGATTTGCTCAAGCGGGCGACGATGAAATTGCTCGGCCACCTCAATTTTGAGATTGTGTTGGGCCGCTGCCGCGATAATAGCGTCGGCTTCTTTCAATGAGTGGGCAATCGGGGTTTCCACCAGGACATGCAAACCATTCTCGATTGCCATCAATCCGGCCTGCCCGTTGGCGGCGTAATTCACCGATACAATCCCAATCTGGGGGGCCGTTTCCCGGACCAACCGCCCCATATCGGTATAGGCTGGCGCACCCAGGAGCTTACCCAACTCCTGGGCCGAATTTTCACTTCGCGACCAGACCGCCACTAGCTCAACCTCACCCGCCAGGACCAACCCTTTGAGCAAAGGACCATAGACCCTCTGAGAACGCCGCGAACTGCCAATCAAGGCCACCCGCACCGGAGATTTTGAAGACAAGGTTCCCTCCATTTTTCAAAGCTTTTAAAGTTTTTAAAACCCAACATTTAGTTTGATAAAAATTCACCAGAAGGTAAAAATCATCAGCCAATTAAAACCCTCAAGCCAGTTTCAGGATAACCCCACTGAGTGTTAATAAAGATGGATTGTGCCGTCACTCCGACGGTGCGTCGGCATATAGGACCGCTGGTAGGGATACTTCGCAGCTTCGGCCTCATTAATGTCCACGCCCAGGCCCGGCTTTTCTTCGGGATAAGCCATGCCATTCTCGACGTGACAGGTTCCCGAAATTACGTCGTAAAGCTGGGGCGGGAAATTCATCCATTCCTGCACACCAAAGTTTGGAATGGACAAATCCACGTGAACGGCGGCAGCCTGCCCTATTGGCCCTAAATCCTGTGCTCCATGAAAAGCGGTTCGCACGAAGTAAGCATCAGCCAGGACGCAAATCCGGCGAATTTCGGTAATGCCACCAACGTGAATTGGGGCTGTCCTGATAAAATCAATCCAGTGGTTCTGGAAAAGCGGCAGGCAATCCCAGCGTGAGGTAATAATTTCGCCGATAGCCAGTGGGGTGGTCGAAGCCTGGCGAAGCATCGGGAAAAAATCTTTCTGCTCCGGCCGTAGGGGGTCTTCCAGGAAGAACAACCGGTATGGCTCCAGGCTTTTAGCTAACTGGGCTGCTTCATTGGGCGTTAATTGTTCGTGGACATCGTGCAGCAAGTTTATGTCGGTACCCAGAGCCACCCGCAAGTGTTCAAACATTTTAGGGGTAGCCGCCAGGTAAGGTTCGTAATTAAAATAGTCAGTGCCTTTGTGGCCGGGCACAGTAGAATCTTCGTGCCGGACCAAACCCGCCCCGCCATAACCGCCATAACCGCCAGATAGCTGGCAGCGGATAAACTTAATGCCTTCTTCCATGAACGACCGGGCTGCTTCTTCGACCGCAGCCGGGGTAGGTCCATGGGCGTGACGGTAAACCGGTGCTCCATCGCGGGACCGACCTCCTAAAAGCTGGTAAACCGGCAACCCGGCCACTTTGCCTTTGATGTCCCAAAGCGCGAAGTCAATCGCGGCCAGCGCTCCCGCGAAAATCGGACCACCCCGCCAATAACCACTGTAGTAGAGAGTGTTCCAGATATCTTCAATCTGGGCCGGGTCACGCCCGATTATCAGGGGAGCCAGATGCTCAATCGCGCTGGCGACAATCGGCTCACTGCCGTTAACAGTACCTTCGCCCACGCCATAAATACCCGGTTCATCGGTCAGAATCTTTACAAACAAAAAGTTGCGACCTGGGCAGGTCAAGATAACTTTAACTTCGGTAATTTTCAAGGGTTAGCTCCTTAATAATAAGATTTATTGCGTCACTCTTTTAATCACGGCTTTCGCTTTTGAACCTGATAAATTAATTTATCGTTGATAGTTTGAATTCAAAGAAACTGTACCAGGCTAAAGTCCTACTAATGTAATAAGCGCAGCCGTTAAATATCAAAGCCCTTTGGGCTGAGCTGGGCGACCAGTCCGCCATCCACATACATAACATGGCCGGTAATGTAGCTGGCTTCATCCGAGGCTAAAAAGGCCACCGCCGCCGCGATTTCCTGGGGTTTGCCAAAACGGTTCAAAGGAACCCGCCGGACCCGGTCTTTGATAACCGGATTATCCTCGGACGAGAATTTAACGCCGGTCCGAATGGCTCCCGGCGCGACCGCGTTTACCCTGATACCAAAATCACTTAATTCCAGAGCCATGGCACGGGTCATTGCGTCAAGCGCGCCTTTGGTAACATCGTAGGGCAAGCCCCACCAGTGCGCCCGCAAACCGCCCACGGAACTTATATTAATGATGTTGCCGCCTTTTTTCTGGTCGCGCATTATTTCGGCGGCCCGGAAAGCACACAAATATGGACCACGAATATTGCTGCTCAATTCCAGATCGAGCAGCTTTTCATCCACTTCAAAAAAGACCGCCCGTTTCAGAATGGCCGCGTTATTAACCAGCAAGTCCAACGAACCAAAAGTTTCGAGGGTTTTATCAAAAAGATGTTGAACCGTTTCGGTTTGGCTGAGATCGCCCGGTACGGCCAGGGCTTCCGCTCCCAATTCATGCAACTCCCTGGTTGTCCCCGCAACTTCGGCTTCGTCCAGGCCGGTAATAACCACCCGCATACCTTCCAGAGCCAGCCGTATGGCAATCCCTTTACCGATACCCCGGTTGGACCCGGTAATAACTGCCACCTGTCCCTTGAACTCAGGATAGCGCAACCGGATAGCCTTTACGTCATATTTTTGTGAAAAATCTGTTACTTCCTTACTAAAATCCCCGCTGTTCTCCATTGAAATTTAGCCTGCCTGTTCTAGTTTTAACCTCACCGTCCAATCTTCCAATTGAGCGGCTCCATTTTCCAGCCCCCAGACAACCCAAGTCAGCCAGCCTGGTAACTTCTCATCTAACTTCTCTGCAAGCAATAACTTCCAGAGTGTTATAACTCGCCCAACAAAATTGTCTTTCATACTCTAAATTCGAACTTTATTTAATAGGCTTTGAGTTCAACTAATATCCAACAGGCTAATATTGACAATTTCGAAGCTTATTTCCAGCAAAATAATTGTCAATTTACAACT
This sequence comes from Chloroflexota bacterium, assembly GCA_043727245.1. Lineage (GTDB taxonomy): Bacteria > Chloroflexota > Chloroflexia > Chloroheliales > Chloroheliaceae > 54-19. The sequence continues at coordinate 6,167 of JAYSYV010000635.1, forward strand.
GTTCAGGTGACGAATTCCTTAGTTGAACTCAAATCTCTTTCAAGAACCCTAAGAAAAACCCTGCATTAAGGTCTGCATAAAATTTAGAAGCAACCCGGTTTGCACTACTTAACGGCGCCAGCGACCGCTCCTTCAATAAAGTACCGCTGAAAAAACACATATATAATTACCAGAGGTAATGCCGCCAGTAGCGTGGCCGCCGCCAGCCCGGTCAGATTAGAGCTGTACTGTCCTTTGAACACATTTAACCCTAGCGAAATCGGAAAGTAACTTGAGTTGGTCAGGTAGATCGTTGGTCCGATGATGTCATTCCAGATACCTATTGAGTGCAGAATGGCGGCCGTGACCAGGATCGGCTTAATCAGAGGGGTTATGATGACGAATAAACACCGGAAATAACCGGCCCCATCTATCGCTGCTGCTTCATCCAGTTCTCGTGGAACCGTTCTCAGATAGCCCATTATCAGAAACGGCGCGATCCCTACCGATGAACTGAGTAAGATGTACCCAATCTGGGTGTCATAAAGGCCCAACGCTTTTATTAGTTGAAACTGCGGAATCAATCCGTTGGGCAAAAAGAGCGACGCCAGAAAGAGAGTGCTGAAGAAACCACCCCACCGGACGTAACCCCGCGCAATCGGATAGGCTACCATCAACGCGAAACCTACCTGTATAAAGGTGGAAGCGGCCGTGTATAGAACGCTATTGAAAAGATAAGCTGGAAAATGAGCCAGTTGCCAGGCATCACTGAAGTTCTGCCATTGCGGGTTGGTAACTATTCCAATCGGATCGTTCAGGAAGTCTGCGGGCGATTTAAGCGCGATGTTTACCAGGTACAGCAGTGGCACCAGGAAAAGCAGCACAAATATCAGAATTGCCAAATAGGTCAACACTCTTAAAGGCCAGTAACTCAGGCTCCGCTGGGGATGAGTACTCTTGCCATATTTTACCGGTGTGGAGAGGTTTTGACCGGGTAGAACTTGATCCTGGTTGAAGGTTTGTTGGCTCATAATTTAGCCTCTCTCCTGCGTAAGTACCATTGAGAAATTAGCGTAATGACTAAAACCAACGCGAATTGGATCATTGAAATCGCCGAGGCATAGCCCTGGTTGGTGGTCCCGCCTACACCTCTGAAGCCGTAATTAAAGACCTGGTAAGCTAAAGTGTTGGTATTGTGCGCTCCTGCCGTCAATACAAAGATTAGCTGATAGGTCTGGAGTGAGCCGATGATTGCCAGAAGAGCGTTGACCGTTACACTGGCGGATAACAGCGGAAAAGTAATATGCCGGAATAGTTGCCAGGGGTTGCCACCGTCAATGGTAGCCGCTTCGTACAATTCGCGGGGAATAGTCTGCAACCCGGCCAGGAAGATTACCATAGAGAAACCGACATTCTGCCAGATTTGCACGAAGATTACCCAGAAAAAGGCCGAATTATTGTCACCCAGAAAGGAGGTATTAATCCCTAAAGCGGTCAGAACTGTATCGGCTGGCCCGCCGATGTAGAAAAACAGGGTCCAGATCAGGCCAATAATGATCACCCCCAACACCGTTGGCAGAAAGAAAAGCGAACGGTAAAAGAGGTGGCCTTTAGGCCGGGAATTGAGCAGAATCGCCAGAAAGAGGGCAAACCCATTCTGGAAGATGGTTATTGCGATACAAAAGATAGCGGTGCGCCCTAAAGTATCGTAATTATCGCGAGAAGCCCCACCCGGACCGAGCAGATCGAAATAATTTTTAAGGCCAATCCAGTCCCAGGGGGCCCCACTTACTCCGGTGACGTTGGTTAAAGAGAAGAAGGCGGTCGCAACTGAAGGGCCAAGACCGAAAAGGATATAGAGGATTAAGGCAGGCGCCATACCCAGGTAGGGTAGATACTTCAACCGGCCCTTACCGAAATAGTTGTTATACACCACTGCACCTCTTTGTGACTACTGTGAGAAGATATAGGAGTAACCTAGCTGGCGAGAGCCATATCTTCCCATCGGGTTATTAGTTCCTTTGGAAAGATATTGCTCTTGCTTTTAGATAATTAACCGGCCATCTTTGCTATCAATTTTAAGCTTGTCAGCCAGTAGCTAAAGTTAAGGCTTAAGATTTGAGGCCAGCATCCCAGTCGGCCTGGGCTTTGGTAGCCAGGTCTTTCGGGTCTGTGACATCGCCAATCGGGGCCAGGTTGGTGATGTCAAAACTACCGTATTTGCCCACGTTCTTCGGCGACAGTTGCATCTCGTTGTAAGCTACCTTGAAGGTCGCAAGGTAAGTACTGAGTTCTTTGGCATAGTCAGCGGTCAGGGTCACATTAGGTTGAGTAGGCAGAATGCCGACCGCGTTGGCATAAGCCGCGTAGTTGTCCGGCTGCGAGAAGAAGTTGAGAAACTTGAGGGCAGCGTCGGTATTGCCTGAATTCGGCACGAACCAGGCGACATCGTACTTCCCGGCCAGAGTTTTGTTAGCGCTGGCATCGTCCGAACCAGGGAAGGGGAAGTAACCCAGTTTGATATTGGGATTGGCCTGCAAGATGGTCGGAGCATCCCAGGTACCCCCTGGATACATTGCGGACTTACCACTGGCAAATCGGCCCGGCGCGGTGTTGTAATCAATTTGGTTGACGCCTTTCTCGAAGTAGTTCAAGAACTGCGCTCCCCGGCTGAAATAGGTTTGGGAAGCGGGGTCGGTAAACTTGATTTTACCGGTCCAGATACCTTCAACCAGAGCCTTCTGGTCAGGATATTGACCCACGAGAAGCCCACTGTCAGCGACAGCGCCAATCGGCCAGACATCTTTACCTCCGGCGGTCATCGGAGCAATCCCTTTGGCTTTGAGGGCATCCGCCACCTGGGTAAATTCGGACCAGGTAGTCGGCACCTTGAGATTATTTTGTGTAAAAATATCCTTGTTATAAAAGACGCCACTGTAGGCATACCGGCCGGTGGTCAAAGAATAAATGCCCCCGTTGTAGGTGGAAGCGTCTTTGAGAGCGTTAGCGTCATAATTCTTGATGAAAGGCTGGTTGGACAGGTCCAACAAAAGGTTGCTTTTGATTTCGGTTAGCCAGATTGGTTCGGTCACGTTCTTCATGAAAGGCTGAGGAGCGTTAGTGAACCCGGCGGCGGTTTCAAAAAGGTCCAGGTCCTTGGCGGAGAGGCGAGTTTGAATCGAGGTAGCCAAATCGCCGCTGTTGACAACGGACAGAGCCACTTTGATATTGGGATATTTCGCACTGAACTTGGGCAGGGTGGCGTTCATGTAATCTACGAAAGGCTTGTTCTGGTGAATGAGGATGCGAAGGTTGCCGGTACCACCAGCTTCGGCTACCGGCGCGACTGTTGGACCACCTGAACCGGTAGTAGCTGCGCCTGAGGCAGCCGTGGTAGCTGCACCAGCAGCCGTGGTTGCCGCCGCTGCGGTGGTGGCACTACTGGCAGCGGTTGTCGCGGGTGCCGTAGTAACTGTATTATCTCCACAGGCCGCCAGTAAAAGCTGACAGAACAAAGCTCCGACTACTAATACCAGCCAGGTAGAGTAGTGAAATGACCCGGATAGTCCCTTGTCTTTGGCCCCAATAAAAGAGCCAGTACCTTTTGACATCGTTGATCCTCCTTTAACAAACCAACACCTCTGTTGGTTGTTTGTAATACATGGTTATCAGACAAACAAACGGTTTAAAATTCCAGGAACTTCATCTCCAAATTTGGAGATAACAAAATCAGACCTTGCAGATGGCCTGAAAACAAGGTGCAAGGAAGAAGACCAGTATCCACAAATTGAAGCCGTGGCTCCGAGAATCTATAGTCGAAAATTTAAGTCTTTGATTATTTCAGCGTTTTAAGTTGGTCAGCAGGATAACCAGTCCTGTAGACCCAATATAACACTTAAATTAAATGAAGTCAATAAAATTTCAACCGAAAGCAGCCATTCAGGTGAAAGTGTGAAATTTCACCAATAATTACAAAATTAACAAAGATATAGGGTATATATAATTACTTAATTACCGGTTTTAAGGTGTGATTACCTGCAGTTCACTGCTAATAAACCACTGTTGCTAGTTTTAAAAGGCATTTAGACCAATCTTTGATGATTAATACTAGATGCAGATGCTATCGGGTAAAAAGTAGTTTGTCAATAAAATATTTTACTTATACTACAACATATTGTATATAGGTGGGCTGATAACCTACTAAATAAATTTCAACATTGATTAATTAAGGCTTTTAAGCCAAATTACCCGGATTAAAAATCGGAAAAAGCACAGTAACGAATGCATAATTCATCGGAATAGGTAGTCCGGCCACTTCCAGTCCGAAGAAATCTGGCGAGAGAAGACTTTTGTCAAATCTTAAAAGGTTTTTAAGAACTATTCATCCTTAAAACCAGAAAATTTCATCCTATTATGGATTTTTCTTGAATTTACTGAAATTTTATTGACTCTCTTTTATTTAGATGCTATATTAGGTTTACCGGATTGACTAGCTTTCTTAAAAATCAACCAAACGAACCCCAAATTTACCGGATTTATTAGAGGTTTTCCGTTCTCTATACTTCCGGTGAATAGCTGGAATAGGGCTGTTGTACCTTTGGGTCTGTCATGAGTAAGTTTCATAAAGCTAAACTGGGTAGATACGGAAATGGAAAACCTTTGAATATCGGGGGAACCTTTTAAAGAACAGGTAATTTACTATGGTAAGTAATGGGCGGCGCATTACCGTCACGCTTAAAGAGGTGGCCGACCTGGCCCTGGTTTCGCTTGGTACCGCTTCACGGGTGTTGAATAATCATCCAAAAGTGCACCCGGATCTGCGTCTGCGTGTCTTAAATGCCGCGACCGAATTAGGTTATCCCCTCGAAAAAGGCCGGGCCAATTACGGACTTAACGCCCCAGAATTTAATTCCAATAATATTAGTCCTTTTGCTAAAAGTACTGGTGACAACCTGGGCCTTGAAACCGTTGTAGGCCAAAGCCAGGATATCACTCATGTCGCTTTTTGCTGCCGTCCGGTGATTTCAGCGCTGATGGATGAATCCTATAATCCTTATTTTTCCAAGATTTTGCACGGGGTTGAAGCGGAGTGCCGCCAGCAGAATTTACACCTGATCTACCGAATTATTATTGATGACCCCGCCGCCCTGGAAACCGGTCGCCAGAAGCTAAAAGAGTCGGGAGCGGAAGCCCTGCTGTTAATAAATTTCATCAGTGAAGAGTTGGTCAGGGGGCTGTTGGAACTAAATCTTCCGGCGGTGCTGGTGGACCACTATTTCCCCGAACTGCCTTTAGATATTATTTCCCATGAAAATTATCACAGCGCTTGCCGGGCGGTCCGTTATATCATCGAGAAGGGCCATCGCCGGATCGGTTTTATTAACGGTTTACCTCATTACACTATTATGAACCGATACGACGGCTACCGCCGGGCGCTGGAAGAAGCCGGAATACCTTTCACCTCCAACTATGTGATCTCAGGCGAAATGAGCATCGAAAGCGGTATAAAAGCAGCCCACCAGGCTGTCGAGCAAAAGCTGGACTGTACTGCCTACTTCTGCGCCGATGATTATACGGCCATTGGGTTCATCCAGGGTTTGCGTTCGCATAATTTACACGTACCGGCCGACATTTCAGTGGTTGGTTTTGACGATGAGGAAAGCGCTCGGTTAATTACTCCAGCTCTGACAACGGTCAAAGGTAACCCGTTTGGAGTCGGCCGGATGGCTGTGCGCCGGTTATTAGAGCGGGTCACGAATCCTAACTTACCTATAAATCAAACCCTGATTTGTACGAGCCTGGTAGAACGCGATTCAGTCAGCCCTCCCCGCAAATAACCGACCAGAAATAGTAAAATAGCCAGCCAGACAGGAGTATGTGAATCTATGAAAATTAATGATTCTAGCCAGACTAACGCCCACCGGTCAGTTACCGAACCACAGGTAACTGGCGCCTTTCCAACCGGCTTTATCTGGGGTAGCGGCACAGCGGCCTATCAGATCGAGGGAGCCATTAACGAAGACGGGCGCGGCCCCAGCATCTGGGACACTTTTAGCGCGCTACCCGGCAAAGTATTAAACGGCGATACCGGGGCGGTGGCCTGCGATAGTTATCATCGTTGGCCCGAAGATATTCGGTTAATGCGCGAGCTCAAGTTGAAAAATTATCGCTTCTCGGTGGCCTGGCCGCGAATAGTGCCAGCCGGACGCGGCCCGGTGAATGAACGGGGCCTGGATTTTTACGAACGGCTGACCGACGAGTTACTGGCGGCCGGGATTACTCCTTATGTTACACTCTACCACTGGGACCTGCCTCAAGCCCTGGAGGACCGAGGCGGTTGGGCTAATCGCGACACGGCTTATGCCTTTGCCGAATATGCCGACCTGGTGAGCCGCCGCCTGGGCGACCGCATCGCGGCTTATACCACACTAAATGAACCCTGGTGTTCTTCCTTTCTGGGCTACAGGTTAGGGGTCCATGCGCCCGGCAGGCAAGACCAGACCGCTGAAGTAGCTGCAATACATCACCTGTTATTAGGCCACGCGCTGGCTATGCCTGAAGTACGCCGCAACGCGCCCGGGGCGGAAGTAGGCATCACCCTCAATATGTCACCTTTTCACCCGGCTTCGGATAGTGCGGCGGACCAACAGGCCACCCGGCTAGCCCAGGACCAGCTTAACGGTCTGTACCTGGAGCCGCTCTTGCGAGGGAAATATCCACAGAGTTACCTGGATTCGCTGCCAGCGGATTTAGCCTTTCCAGTACAACCTGGCGACCTGGCAGTAATTTCCCAGCCGCTCGATTTCCTGGGTATAAACTATTATAACCGGCAAGTAATCCAGGCCGTGCCGGGCGTTCCCACCGGACAATCGGTTAAGCCGGAAGGCATTTACACTACAATGGGCTGGGAAATTTATCCTGAGGGTCTATTTGACCTGTTAGCCTGGCTGCACCAGACATACAAGCTACCCCGGTATTACATTACCGAAAATGGGGCCAGTGGAGAAGAAAGTCCCGGAACGGATGGGCGGGTAGCCGACACTTTGCGGCTGTACTACTACCAGGAACACCTGGCCCAGGTCCGGCGGGCGATAGAAGCAGGCATTCCGCTGGCCGGTTATTTCGCCTGGAGCCTGCTGGATAATTTCGAATGGGCTTTTGGCTACTCGCGACGCTTTGGATTAGCCTACGTAGATTTTGAAACCCAACAACGTACGATTAAGGATAGTGGGCGCTGGTACAGCCAGGTAGCCGCTACTAACGCCCTGCCGAAAGAAAAAATATTGGTGGCTCAACTTAGAGAGCATTCCTTTCAGGAGGCAAAATAAAGTATCCCCACCGTAGTAGCGGGGAATTTACCTAGCTTAAGGCGGTAAGTTACCCGACCCTATAATGTTGTACCTCAATCGGTGAATTTACCCGTAGTGATAAAACTTCGCGGTATGAGTACAGATTCTGATTCAGGAATTGAGGATATATACCATCTGCTGGAATGTCACAATAAAATCGGGTAAGGCTAAGTAAAGAAACGAAGTATTCGCAGCATAGCTAAGGAGCAACATTCAGGTTTACCCTGGAAAAGAATTCTCTCAACCCCAGGAGGTAACTTCGAGCAGACGACTTAATTTAGCAGTGGAGAATAAAACGGCTCAAAAATCTTATTCAAACGAGAATAGAGTTACCAGGGTTAGAGGGTGTTTTTCGTTGATTGTGGTGGAAAAGGTCTGGACCATCAATATGCCCTGATAATGTTGGAAGCGATGAGTATTAGTAAGGAAATTTCATGAGCAAAATTCGTTGGGGCATCCTGGGAACCGGTGGAATTGCCAGGTTGTTCGCTGAGGGGCTAACGTTTCTGGACGAAGCCGAGCTGGTAGCAGTCGGTTCGCGTGGGGCGAAATCAGCCGAGGAATTCGGCGAACAATACCTGGTCCCACGTCGCCATGCCAGCTACGTCGAACTGGCAAACGACCCGGAAGTGGACGTGATCTATGTGGCGACACCCCACACCTCACACAAAGAGAACAGTATGCTGTGCCTTCAGGCCGGTAAGGCGGTGTTATGCGAGAAGCCGTTCACGCTCAATGCCAGGGAGGCCGCCGAACTAATCGGGTACGCGCGTGAGCGAAAGTTGTTCCTGATGGAAGCAATGTGGCCCCGCTTTCTGCCCCTGATGGTCAGGCTGCGGGAGATGCTAGGCGCTGGTGTGATTGGTGAATTAAGAATGGTGCATGCCGATTTTTCTTTCCGAACCGATTTCGATCCCCACAGTAGGCTTTTTGACCTGGAACTTGGCGGTGGCGCACTGCTTGATGCGGGGATCTACCCGGTTTCGATGGCGTCGATGATATTTGGGCCGCCCTCCGATATTGTTAGCCTGACCCACCTGGGTGAAACCGGGGCGGATGAGCAGACAGCAGTGACCCTGCGCTACGACAAAGGGCAACTGGCAGTTCTGACCACCGCCACTCGTACCGCTGGACCGGTGGATGTACTCATCCGTGGGACCGAGGGTTCCATCAGAATTCTACCGTGGTGGTTGCGGGCAACAAGAATGCTATTGGTCCGACCAGGGCAGGCAGACGAACTGATCGAGCTACCGATAGCTGGAAACGGCTATAACTATGAGGCTGCAGAAGTAATGCGCTGCTTACGGGCCGGTCTCACAGAAAGCGACTTAATGCCCCTCGACGAGTCTCTGGAACTCATGCGAACACTGGACGCGATACGGGCACCCTGGGGGTTGAAGTATCCTGGCGAGTGAGGGCTGACGTACCTGACAGACAGGTGGCTACCAGCATCATCTAGAGTTTGAGCAGAATTGGCTGGTGCACAAGGCATAGATTAGCGGTCTGGTTATATGGTAGCATTTCAGTACTAACCCTGATCATGGTTAGGCTGGCAATTAGGAGAGCATTCTTTTCCGGGGGCCAGCTTTGCGGTGGTAATTTAGATACCTGTAGGGACTTTACTAATTTCAGCTCCATCACTTGTTACGATGGCTCAAGTTTATTATTTTAGAATCCGCAATCTTACCCGAAGCTTTGAACTGGCCCCCGGAAAAGAATGCTCTCGACGTAAGGCCGCAGCCGAACTGGGCTGGAACCGCGAAACTATTCGCAAAGGCACCCACGAACTCGAAAGTGGCGTCACTTGCCAGGACGCTTTTGGGG
>JAYSYV010000636.1:0-5071 GCA_043727245.1 Chloroflexota bacterium
AGGTTTGTGTCTTGTTTACCGAAGGATTATAATTTAATTGATAATGAAAGCGATTAGTAACTGGTAGAGGAGTCAGGTTGATGAGCGCCGGAGAGTTAAAAACAGAGAAAATAGTTGAACCTGTGAAACCGAAGAAGACTATTTGTATGGATTGTGGCGAACCGTTGGAAGCGGAATTTATGCCGATTTATGATTGGTACAGTCGGGATGAGCCCCAAATAATAGGCCGTCTGTGCCTGGAATGCTATAATAGTGCTTGTTCACATTGTCATGGAATGGGTTGTTTAGGAGAATGTGCTTACGACTAAGCGCCTGACTTCGAGCTTTTTGCGACCAATTGGCGAGCTATTGCGAGTTCTTTAAAACATAGAGGGTTCGTACGCTGCTACCTATTGTGGTAATTAGCCCTTTGCGGACCAGCCCCAGTAAATCATTATTAGCTGTCCTTTCACTAACTTCAAAAGAAGCCTCATATTCGCGGCGGCTCATCTGACGACGCTCTAGTAAGACCGCCAGAAAACGAAGCTGGCGTTCGTTCAGGCTGGCCCGCATTTCTGGCGAAGCCAGCGAGTTTAAGGCCATCGCGGAGGGCATATCCTGTTCCGCACCATGTTCCGGCCCGCGCAGGGTTACTTGTAAACTATTAGCCACTTCTTCAAAAATCGGCGGTTCCAGGTGGTGTTCCTGCATGGCTCGAATCATGCGGCTTATGCCGGTCCCGGCCCGTTCCATATAGCCGGTGTCGTATAGAAGCTGGGCCAGGTGCGGATTACGTAAGCGGCTTATCAATGTTAGCCGTTCGATTTCCACCCCTGGCAGTAATTCGCCCGGACTATCTACTAGCATGCGGTCGGTAAAGATAAAGACGCGCATCTGCCCGTTGGTGATAGACATATCCCTATGAGCGCAGGCATTTGCGACAGCTTCACGAACAGCTTCCATCGGATACTCATCTTCATCCAGTCGCAATGCGCCCTCGAACCGGACCGGATGTTGGGTATTTCTTTCGATAAACGCCAGGGTTTGTTCGATCATTTCGGGTACGGTTCCGCCAATATCCAGCCGGTCCATAATACGAGAAGTGGTCGTATCAGCGAAACGCATGGCTCGGATAACATGGTAAGGGAAAAAGCGTTGCGGATTTTTCCCGAAGAATAAAATCGCCGCCACGGTGGGATGCCCTGATTGGAGCAGCCCCAATTTATCCAGAAATTCATCCATCGGCGGAGGGTCAGGTGGTGGTGAGCTGCGCTGGTTCTCGCGCCGGGCCATATACCAGCTTAGGCGGGCTGGGTCAATATCGACCAGGCTGGCTCCCGGTACTGGCTGATCCTCGTAATAGCCTCCCCCTCGCAGGTGCATCAGCCGCAACAATTCTTCGGCCTGGATTGGCAAATGCTGAGTGCCTCGCCTTCTCAAATAACGACCATCTACATGGTAAACACCTGGCAGACGCGGCGGAATACGGGCAATTACCAGCGGTTTGCCGTCAAGCTGGAAACGATTGATCGTTACGACATTGCCCAACGAAGGAATTACCTGTTGGGCCGCTTTGTAGATTTTCTCAGCGGTAGCTTTGGGCTGTTGTAAACCCTGGATATTTGGCGATGCTCCATCTGCCCCTATAATAAGGAAAGCCTCGCTCCCGGCATTCGCCATACTCATCAGTATTTCGGCAATGTCGGTCTGAAGAATTTCTTCGGGCTTTAATTCAATCTGGTCGGTTTTGCCACCCAAAATGAAAGAACGTACTTCTTCGATAGTAAGTTGATGGCGACCGCTTGCCTGTCCCACGTTTTTGTCCTGTCGTCTGAACTTTCTATGCTGCGATTAGTCTGGCTCTACTGCTTCGGTTTATTATACCATTCTAACTCTTTTTATACACCGCTCAGTTAAATCCATGTATGTTTGACTTACGCCAATAGTACCACTGTATTTACCAGGGGAATGCAAAGTCAATTTAAGGGTGGCGTGTAAAAGTCTTGCTCTTGTTTTTAGACTGAACCTGTGAGAAGGCAAAGTCGAAGTAGGTTGTGACTTCGTATTGTGCTTGTCGTGTTGACAGGCGCTGTTCACAAACATATAATGGATAATACCTGATTTACCTATTTATTACTGGCTTGCCCGGCGTATTGTTAGCTTGATAAACCGGCTTGATAATTCAAGAGAGGAAACTCCATCATGGCGATGAAATTGGTAGTTGCCATTGTCCAAAACGAGGATGCCGACGATTTGATTGATGGCTTGACGGCGGCCCATTATGGGGCCACCCGTTTAGCCAGCACCGGCGGCTTTTTGCGCCAGGGCAATACTACTATCATTGTCGGTGTACCTGACGAAGCCGTTCAAAACGTGCTAACTATTGTGACCCAGCACAGTCAGAGTCGCCGCAAACCGGTGACTAATCCTTTCCCGGATGGTACGGCTATTTCCTCACGTAAGTCCGGTAATCCCCTGGACCAGTTTGTTGACCAGAGCCTTGTTGGTAAAACTCCCGAAATTCAAACCGGGCGGGCAACCGTCTTTGTACTAAATCTTGACCGTTACGAACGCGTCTAACTTCCAAATTTCGATGGATACCGGTCAGGCCAGGTAAAAGGGTCTGACCGAATTTTATAATCAAACCCATTTAACGCTTAATTTAATCAGGGGAGAATTGCGATGAAGCAACTTGACCGCACGACTAGCCAGCCGAAAACTAAAAAGGTCCGAAGCTGGCGTACTCGCTTATTGCGTTATACTCTTTTCCTGGTTTCCTTCCTCTTGATTCTGGTGCTGTTAGTCGGAACCTTTGGGGTTTTCTGGTTTGGCTATCGCCCTTTACCTCAGACTTCCGGCTCGATTCAATTGGCGGGCTTGACCGGCGAGGTGAAAATAGTGCGCGATAACTCGGGTGTTCCTCATATCTCAGCCGCTAATACCGCCGACCTTTTTATTGCCCAGGGTTATGTTACGGCCCAGGACCGGCTCTGGCAGTTGGACTTCTTCCGGCGGGTAGGGGCCGGTCGGCTCTCTGAGGTTTTAGGTTCGGCAGCCATTGATCAGGACCGCTTCTTACGCACGATTGGCTTGCGCCGGGCAGCCCAGGCTGAAATGTCCTCTATAGGGGTCGAAGAATTACAAATCCTGGAGAATTATTCCAGGGGGGTAAATCTCTTTATTGATAGCCATAAAGACAATCTGCCCATCGAATTTAACTTGCTAGGTTACACACCCGAACCCTGGACTCCGCTCGACTCGGTTTCCTGGGGTAAATATATGGCCTATGACCTCAGCGGCAACTTTAGCCGTGAAATCTTGCGGGCTAGCCTGGTAGATAAGCTGGGCGCAGATAAGGCCGCCTTCTTGCTCCCGACCAATCCGGCTGAAAATACGCCGCTGATTATCCCGGCTGGGGTTAATTATGCCGGTATGGATAAAATGCTAGCCCTGGTAGATTTACAATCCGAACTTTCCGCGCTGGCCGGAAGCGACCCGGCTGCTCAGGGTAGTAACAACTGGGTGGTTGGTGGCGCTAAAACTACTACCGGCAAGCCCATGCTCGCCGATGACCCCCACCTCGGTATTCGTAACCCGTCCATCTGGTACGAAATCGCTTTAGAGGCTCCCGGTTGGAACGTGGACGGGGTAACTTTTCCAGGTGTGCCAGGGGTGGTAGTCGGTCATAACGACCGGATAGCCTGGGGCGTTACCAATGTCGGCGGCGATACTCAAGACCTTTATATGGAGAAGATTAATCCGTCCAATCCTAACCAGTACGAATTTAAGGGAGCCTGGCAGGATTTGCAGGTCGTTCCCGAAGAAATCAAAGTTAAGGGCAAAGCTTCACAGACAATTAACGTGCGAATTACCCGGCATGGCCCTATTATGAACGATGTGATTACAATTGAGGGCAGTCAGCCGCTGGCGCTGCAGTGGACTGCTCTGAAAAATGCGCCTTTGATCGGCTCGGTCCTGAAGTATAACCGGGCTAAAAACTGGACTGAATTTCGAGAAGCTTTACGCGGTTTTTCTTCACCGGCCCAGAACTTTGTCTTTGCCGACGTTGACGGTAATATTGGTTATCAAATTCCGGGCCTCTGGCCGCTTCGGGCTAAAGGTGACGGTTTACTGCCAGTGCCGGGCTGGACCGGGGAGTATGAGTGGACTGGTTACGCTTCCTTTGAAGAATTGCCCTCGGTCTACAATCCTACCACCAATTTTGTCGCTACCGCCAATAACCGGCCTGTCCCGGCCAACTTCAGCCAGAAGTTTAGCCTGGGCGAAGAATTTGACCCGGGTTGGCGGGCGGCCCGTATTACTGAACTTCTTACCGCTAAAGAAAAGTTCTCTATCCAGGATTTGACGGCTATTCAAAATGATGTAGTGAGTTTGCCGGGCCGCGGAATTGGTACTTTTCTGGCAAGCCTTTCCGATAATGATGGGAAAACCGGGAATGCGGTCAAGCGTTTGAAGAACTGGGGCGGCGGTATGACTACCGATTCGGTTCCAGCGGCTCTCTACAAGGTGGCTGCTCAGTTTGCCTTTGATAATATGTTTAAGGATAAGCTGGGAACGGTTTATAACCGCTACCTTGATGAAAGCCGGTTCTACCTGCCCCTGTTGCTCAAATTGCTCAAAGACCCGACCAACGAGTGGTGGGGCGCGGGTGGCCGGGACGTTTTGATGCAAAAATCGCTCGGCCAGGCCGTAGATTATCTCAACTCTAAATTCGGTGGCAACATGGATGACTGGAGGTGGGGAAAGTTGCATACTCTTAGTTTCAGCCATACCCCGCTTGGCTCGGCCTTGCCTTTCCCTTTGACGCTAATCCTCAACCAGAAAACGCTGGAACGGGCCGGGGATGGGCAGACTATCGCGGCGGCTTCCTATGATTACGTAAAAACTGGCTTCGTTCAGGTTTCCGGCCAGTCTTTCCGTACTGTAATGAGCCTGGCGAATTTCGATGACTCGGTTATCGTAAATACCCTGGGTCAGTCCGGCCAACCTTTTAGCAAACACTGGGGCGATAATATTGATGATTGGAATGGCGGGCGCTACCATCCCTTTCTCTTTTCCAGCAGCGCGGTAA
>JAYSYV010000637.1:0-15307 GCA_043727245.1 Chloroflexota bacterium
ACCTGCAACAATATACCCCGCCCCTTACCCAGGTCTTGATGCTCTCTCAATTGGCCGATTTGAACCGCCAGGAAGATGTCTTTGATGCGATGGAAGCATCTGACAGCAGCTTTGAAGCTTTCGTTTTCGAGATGGCCCAGCTTCAATATTACCTGGATTTTGAGGCTTTTAAGCGGCGGCTCGGTCTGCCTTAGCTCACCACTTTTGGGCCAGCCAACGCAGGTGGAGCATCCCCTTTATTTATTCGCCAGTTCGGGGAAAGTTTGCTCGAAGTATTTTCCCCAGTCCGGCTGACTGCCATCTTTATCTCGGAATCCGTATTCGCGGTGGAGTTTCCAGGTACTTTGATAAGTGCCGGTTTTTTCAAAGATGGCCGGGTCGGAGGCCAGGGCAGCCACGGCCTCCCCGATATAATAAGGTGTTTCGGACGCGCTAAAATGGGGGTCTTTCAGGGTGGCATCACGCCAGGTTTCCTCGGTTACACCAAAATGGTCCAGCATTTCTTCCGAACGTAAAAAGCCTGGAGTCAACGATAGAGCTGCAATACCATGAGGTTTTAATTCTTCCGCCATAGAATAGGCCAGCCGCATGACGGAAGTTTTAGCGAGATCGTAAGGCAGGTTTCCCCGGTAATTGAGGGTATCACCATCGGTTATCTCGATAATCAAACCTTTACCGCGCTCAATCAATAAAGGCGCTCCGTATCGGGCGGTGATGATATGGGTATGAATGGCCGTTTGGAGCATCTTTAAAGTATTTTCGACAGAGATTTCCCAGAAGGATTTGCCAAATGCGCTGCCAACGAACCACTCGCCGCCCCAGATGTCGTTTACCAGCAGGTCCAGGCCGCCCTGTTCGGCCTGGATGCGCTCAAACAAAGCTTTGACCTGGGCCTCTACACTGTGGTCAACCTGGACGGCAATACCGGTTCCACCGGCGGCGCTGACCATTTCGGCGGTGTCCTCGATAGTTTCGGGGCGTGAGCCGGAAGCCGGTTTGCCCCGGACACTTCGCCCGGTGCAGTAAACGGTAGCTCCTGCTCGTCCCAGGCCCACGGCGATGCCCCGCCCTGCCCCACGGGTGGCTCCCGCTACAACTGCAACTTTTCCTTTTAGGGACTTTGACTCCATCTGGTTTACTCCTTTTTGGTCACTAGTCAGAGCATACCTGGCTGCTGCTCTGTTTCCGCAAGGTTTATAGCTTAAAGCTAATATTAGTGGTTAGAATATGTTTGATAGAACCATTATACCTGGCTACATGACAGCTTATGTCGTATTAAAGCGCTAATAGTAAAATACTACAACTCAACCTTCAGATTAAAAAGCCAGGTTGTGTGCTTTGCTAAATAAGTTTTGTCGTTCCCTGTTTGTAAAGAATTAAGCACATGGCCTGACTCCACCCTAGTTCCTTAAACTTAACACAGTTAAAGTGTAGTTAGAAGATTGACTAACTTAACATACTATGTTAAAGTAACACGAAGCTTGAAATGCCATACGAATTGCGCTTAAGAAATTGCGCTGCCAGGGCCGAAACTGGCCGGCAGCTATGGAGGATTAGATAATGAGTCTACATTTAGGCGACGTTGTTCCTGATTTTACTCAAGATTCATCAGAAGGACAGCTTAACTTTTACGAGTTTGCCGGTGACAGCTGGGTAGTTCTTTTCTCGCATCCGGCGGACTTTACTCCGGTTTGCACCACCGAGCTGGGCCAGGTTGCCAAATTGAAGGACGAATTCACCAGACGTGGCGTTAAGGTTATTGCCGTGAGTGTGGATACGGCTGAGAATCACAAAGGCTGGATTCCTGACATTGAAGAAACTCAGGATACTAAGGTCAACTATCCTATCCTGGCCGACTCCGACCGCAAGATTTCGTATCTCTACGACTTGATTCATCCCAATGCCTCGGCGACTGCCACGGCCCGGACGGTCTTTATCATTGACCCAAATAAGAAACTGCGCCTGACACTGACTTACCCGGCCAGCACCGGTCGCGATTTCAACGAAATTCTGCGGGTTATCGACTCTTTGCAATTGACCGACAAGTTCAGCGTTTCGACACCGGTTAACTGGCGGCAGGGTGACGATGTGGTAATCGCCCCTTCTATTAAAGACCCCGAAGAACTGGCCCGCCGCTTCCCAAAAGGCCATCGCGAACTAAAGCCCTACCTGCGCCTGACCCCACAGCCTGACCAGCAGTAATCCTGGTTAAAATTTGATTTTAAGGCAGCTTCTCTATTTCTTTGAAACAAGCGGATAGAGAAGCAATTTTTTATTTCCACTACTTTCATTTAACTCGTTTTCCCTCCTTTTCTCTCACGTTTTCCGTTCAACATTTTCCGTTCAAACCCCTAAATTAGTCTTTGATTAAGACCGTCAGAATAGGGTCTTCTACCTATTGTGTTACAATCACACATTGTCTATAATTTCACAATGTAAGGTTACAAATTAGTTCTAAACTACGACCCAGCCAACTGCGTCTCTCGTTATCTCATTGGTTTTACCCGCCGTTTACTGCCACCGGTCTGCTGCCATTAGACCTTCATTTGGTTTGGATTATAAAAGGGTATATTGAAATGAGCGATTTAACAGCCGCCCGCGCCCAGATGGGCACATCTTTGGCCTTTCATATTATCTTTGCGGCCCTGGGTATCGGCTTACCCATGCTGCTGGTTATCTCCGAAGGACTTTACTTAAAAACGCATAAGATTGTGTACCTGGCCCTGGCTAAAAAGTGGGCCAAAGCTACTGCAATCCTGTTCGCGGTTGGGGCGGTATCGGGAACCGTCTTGAGCTTTGAACTGGGACTACTGTGGCCGGGCTTTATGAAGTACGCCGGGAGCATAGTAGGTATGCCTTTCAGCCTGGAAGGTTACGCCTTTTTTATTGAGGCGATTTTCCTGGGGCTTTATCTTTATGGCCGGGACAAACTCAAACCCTTTGCCCACTGGTTGACCACCATCCCGGTAGCCCTCGGTGGCATGTTCAGTGGCATTTTTGTAGTGGCGGTCAATAGCTGGATGAATAGCCCGACCGGTTTTAAAGTGGTGGATGGTCAGGTGACAGCGGTTGACCCAATTGCGGCCATGTTCAATCCTGGTTGGGGTGTTCAGGCTCTCCATTCGACGCTTTCGGCCTATATCGCGACCGGTTTCGCGGCGGCGGCTATTTATGCCTTCAGTATGTTGCGCGGAAAACGGACCGAATATAACCGGGCCGGACTGGCGATTACCCTGGCAATAGGTTGTCTGGTTGTACCGCTCCAATTTGTCAGCGGGCATCTCAGCGCCGAATGGGTCGCTACCAACCAACCGGCCAAGCTGGCCGCAATGGAAGGCCACTTCAAGACAGAAGCCTGCGCCCCACTCAATATCGGTGGTATCCCCAACCTGACCACCCGGCAGACCGATTTTGCTATCCAGATTCCGTGTGGTTTGAGTCTGATGGCCCATTCCGACCCGAACGCCGTCATTACGGGTTTGGACGACATTCCGGCTGACCAGCGCCCCAATACCTTGATTGTCCACCCGGCATTTCAGCTAATGGTCGGGGCCGGGACGCTATTGCTGCTGGTGAGTGGATGGGTTGGCTGGCGCTGGTGGCGTGAAAAAAGGGTTCCCACTGGCCGCTGGCTGCTGCGTATGATTGCTTTTAGCGGGCCGTTTGGTTTTATTGCCCTCGAATCGGGCTGGATTGTTACCGAAGTTGGGCGGCAACCCTGGGTAGTCTACGGCTTTGTCCGCACGACCGACGCGGTGACGACTGCGCCCGGTTTGCTGCCGATATTTATCGGGTTTACAACCCTTTACCTGGCTTTAGCGGTCATCGTGGTCTGGTTGCTCCGGCGGTTGGCAGCTACCAACCTGGAAGCCTTGAAAGAAGGGTAAAAAGATGGTTTCAATTGAATTGCCCTGGGTAGTGGCGGGCCTGATTGGGATAGGCTTAACCCTGTACGTGATTTTGGCCGGGGCCGATTTCGGGGGCGGTGTCTGGGATTTGCTGGCTTTTGGCCCACGCAAAGAGGCCCAACGAGAAGCGATTGCCAGGGCCATGGGTCCAGTCTGGGAAGCTAACCACGTCTGGTTAATTTTTGTAATTATGCTGCTCTTTACGGCTTTCCCGCCCGCTTTCGCCGCGATTTGTACCGCCCTGGCGATACCTTTGACGCTGGTAACAGTCGGCATTGTGTTGCGGGGGGCCAGTTTCGTCTTCCGCGCCCATGCCGCCTCTCTGGTCGGAGCGCAAAAGGTTTTCGGTTGGATTTTTGGCGGGGCCAGCCTGATAACACCAATTTTCCTGGGTATGTGCGTGGGGGCGCTCGGTTCGGGCAATATCCGCTTTAACCGGCAGGGCCAGGTGCTTACCGGCTACTTTACCCCCTGGCTATCCCCGTTTCCCTTGCTGATTGGCATCCTGGCTCTTTGCCTATGCGCCTTCCTGGCGGCGGTCTACCTCACCCTGGAAACCGGCGGCGAATTGCGCGAGGACTTCCGCGAACGGGCCATATTTTCAGGGGTAGTTACGGCCTTAATTGCCACAGTTACGCTGCCCATCACGCTGGATGGCGCTCCGGCTCTCTGGCGAGAACTGGCCTGGGGCCGCGCCACGCCACTGGTAGTCGCCACCGTCCTGCTGGGGTTGGTTGCTATGTTAGCCTGCTACTTCCGGCGCTACCGTCTGGCTCGCTTCGCCACTATTGCCGAGGTCGTAACTATTGTCTGGGGCTGGGCCATCGCCCAGGCTCCGGCTCTGGTTGTACCAGATATAACCATTCAAGGCTCGGCTGCCTCCGATTCCGCCCTCGGTCCGCAACTGATTGTGCTAGGTCTTGGTTCGCTCATTCTAATACCCTCGCTCTGGCTTTTGCTCAAAGTTTTCAAGGGCCAGAACCCGGCTGCCCGGTAATTTATCGAAACCTTTCACAAATGTTTATTATATATATACTTTTTCTGGCACGTATTGTGTGATAGATAGTTAATAGTAATATAAGTATAAAAGTGAAAGGTTAGTATGAATTTTAGCGAATTAAAGGGCCGAGCGGTCATTGATGTAACCAGCGCCAAAACAATAGGGCATCTGGATGACCTGGTGGTTGAACTGGAAAACCGCCAGATAATCGGTTTACGGGTGAAAGAAAGTGGGCTTTTTGGGCATGTCCATGCTTTTCCGATTACAACTCTGCAAAGTGTTGGGAAAGACGCTGTAACAGTCCTGTTGCCGGTAGAGACCACAACATCCTCTAAAGATACGGTTCTTGATAAAGGGCCGGGCCTGAACAGCCTGATTAATAGGCAAGTAGTCTCGCAAGGCGGCAAACTAATCGGCCAGATTAGCGATATCGTGCTAGACCCGACCAAACTGGTTATAACCGGCTACGAAATCAAGGAAAGCGGTCTGCTGAGTAAAAAACACAGCTTGCCTGAAACTTCAGACATGACGTTTGGTCCTCAAATGGTTGTTATTTCCGATGATCAGGCGGCTCAACTGGGTAGCATTAAATAAATTGCCTGACCGCAAAGCCCTTACCTGAAGGAGGCACGACTTCTGCTCTAATTAACTCTAATGAGTTAGTTTCAGGTACGGTGTAATTAGTTTGCGCCGGGAAAGAGCAGTGGTTAAAGCGATGAGTGACCCTATTCCGGATAAAAGGATGGTGGAAGGCTACCCGGCAACCGAAAACGCGCCGGTTTTAGAGAATCCAAAGTCGGGCTGGCTCCGTCAGAAATTTCGGGGCAAAGTGGTTGGACATCGCCGCTGGGTCCGGCCCCTGGCCTGGATTCTCCTGGGGGCTTTGCTCAATACGCTGGTGCTGGGCTTTCTGGTGTGGTGGTTGGTTGGCAGTTCGCCAGGCAGGTTTAGTCTAACCCTTGATAATAAGCAGCTTACCGGGACAGATTTAAGCGTGAGGGTAAGCCAAATTTACCTCAACCGCGAAATCAGCCAGGCTATGAAGACTACCCCCCTAAACGTCTTTAATCTGGTTGCCATAACCGATTTGAAGGTTACCTTTAACCCTAATTCTCAGGTCGGTGTCATCGTTCGGCTGAACACTTTTGGGCGTGATTTTGACTTTGGGTTCAAAGATTCGCTGGCAGTCATCAATCAGAAAGTAGTCCTGGCCCAGAGTGAGGATGTTAAGCTGCAAGGCTTGAACCTGCCGCTTTCGGCCCTGAACGAAGTCGTCAAGCAGGTAAATCAACTTGTTGAAGTTGAAATCAACCGGCAGGTCGGGGCCGGTCAGACGGGCAACTGTGTAACCTGCACCAACCTGGGCCGAGTGCCTACCCTCAAGAGCCTGACTACCGAATCAGGTATGCTAATTGCCCAGTTCGATATAGAGATTAAGAAATAAGCAGGCAACGCTTAAAACAGCCTTTCGCAAATCTAATACAAATCTAACAATCGCTTTAGCCAACTAACTTGCCGCATACTCAGGGTAATGTTACACTAAGTCTAAGACTAGCTTTAACAGAAAACCTGGATAACATGGCACAAAAAGACTATTACAAAACTTTAGAACTTCCTCGTACCGCTACCGAGCAGGATATTAAATCTGCTTATCGCCGTTTAGCCCGGAAATATCACCCGGATGTAAACCAGGACAATGCTCAGGCCACCGAACACTTCAAAGAAATCAGTGAAGCCTATGAGGTGCTTGGCGATAAAGAAAAACGTCTGAAATACGACCAGTTTGGCTCCGATTGGGAAAAGTACGACAAAGCCGGGTTTAGCACCAGCCCTTCCAAGAGCAGCGGAAACTATACTTACGACTACACCAGTCCCAACGGCGGTTTTGGCGATATTTTTGATAGCATTTTTGGCACGACCAGCAACCGGGCCAGGCCGGGCGGCGGTGCGGCCAGTAATCCAGGCCCAACTGTCCATACACGGGCCAACGATTTTGGGTTTGGTCGTGGGGCCACGCCGCGCCCCCAAAGAGGGGACGACATTGAGCAACCGCTGGAAGTGAACCTGGAAGAAGCTTACCAGGGTTCTACTCGCCAGCTTCAAGTCCAGTCTAGCGAATTGTGCAGCTATTGTAATGGCACAGGTATGCGGACCGGCCAGCGCTGTACGGTTTGCAGTGGCCGGGGAGTAGTTCCCCGTCCTAAACGGTTGGAAGTGCGTATTCCAGCCGGCGTGGATGATGGTACTAAAGTGAAAGTACCCGGCGAAGGTGGGCCGGGTGTATCCGGCGGACCCAGGGGTGATTTATTGTTGCGGGTCCAGGTCTTGCCTCACCCGGCTTTTGTGCGTAAAGGACCAGACCTCCACACTACCGCGACTATTTCACTCTATACGGCTATACTGGGTGGGGAAATTATCGTAGCTTCACCGAAGGGTAGCAAATTTGCCCTGAATGTCCCGCCGGAAACTCAAAACGGCAAAATTTTCCGGCTAACCAATCAGGGTATGCCGGTCCTTAATGCTCCGAATAGCCGGGGCGATATGTTTGTGAAAATTGAAGTAACTTTGCCTGCGAATTTATCTGACTCCGAAAGGCAGTTATTTCAGCAGTTAAAAGACCTTCGTTAAGCTCACAAGGAAACCTTAAAGCAAAATGAACCTGGAAATCGATTTTATCGCTGGCGAAAAATATCGTAACCGGCGTGGTATCTATGAAGTGCTTGAACTACTTCCACCGGGACGTATGAGAGTACGTTACCTGGCCGACGATGTGGTGGCCGAGTTCGAGCAAGCCCAGCAATCCCGGATTATCACCAATATTCAAATGGAGGAACAAGTCCAGGAGCAAATGGCTGCTGCGGTCAAACCGGTTAAAGCTTCCAGCCGTGCGACTGCGGCCAAATCCAAACCGGCTGCTAAACCTAAACCGGCTCCTTCCCCGGCTTCGCCCACACGCCCTGTCAGCGCTGCCCCGGCGGCTACTGCTTCGCGCAAGGCATCTAGCGCCACGGAAAGCCTGGTTGAACTACCCTCGGCAGTGCCAATTCGCACCAGTTTTGAAAAACTGGAAGTCTTTCGGCTGCTGACTTTTATCGGTTTCGGCAATCTTGATGCCAAAATCTGGTTTGTTGGCACGAATGATACCGGCCCGGATGACGGCAATATAACTCTTTCCGAACGAATCGCCTTGCCGGAATATCAGAAGGAACTGGCCGACACTGCGTTTCTCAAGGAACGCTACCGCAACGAATCCAATTACTTCTATGGCAACCCAACCTGGCGTTACGCCAATTACTTGACTACTCGCTTGCTCGAACCGACCGAACAACAGACCGAAACGGCCCGCCGCGAGTACTATACCAACCGCTTCGGGGCGCTGGATGGTGATGTTTTGCTGACCGATATTATGCCCCTGCCATCGCGTAACCTGAGCAACCAGGAACGCTGGGTCTATCGCAATACCACTATTACCGACAGCCCCTACTACAACGATATTTTGCGCGATACCCAGCGCATGCAGGAAGACCAGTTTTTGGGGCGGCCTACCCGTTTGTTAAGGCTGGCTGAACTCTACACTACCTTGAAGCTGGAAGAAAAAACCCCTAAATTTATTTTCTGCTACGGTAAGGCCGGACAGTGGAAACACTTTAAAGAAGTCTTCCCGCTCCTGACCGCTTACACCGATGTCGAGTTGAAAGTCGCTCCCGATAAAGAACGCCAGGTTAAGATAACTGTTGCTCGTGATGCGGGAACCGGCACGCTGGTAATTTTATTGCCCGGCCTTTCGCCCCAGGAAGGTGTCAATGAGTTCTTCCTGGACCATGTTGTCACTATACTAAAAGGTATGAGCCACTAAATGGTTGTACGGTATCCCACTAGCACCCAGCGGTAGCCAGATTGTGGGAACTGCCCGACCCGCGGCAGTTCTTGCCCGATAAACCATCATCGAATACGGTCATTCCGAGTCCCAGCGAGAACCTCAATAAAGCTGCGACAAAAATCCGCAACAGAAAATCTTGTTATCGGGTTGGCGGAACTGCATATTGACCCGCAGGCTAACAACCAGGCCGAGTTTGCTTTGCTGGTGAGAGATGAATGGCAGGGTCAGGGGATTGGCACTTTGCTGCTGGACCGGCTGACGATACTGGCGGCGCGGCGCGGCCTTACCGCTTTGAACGCTGAGATGCTGGCCCAAAACAAGGCCATGCGTCAGGTTCTGGCTAAATTGAAAATGCCAATAAGCTTTAAGTTTGAAAGCGGCACGTTAGTGGTTAGGGTTGAGTTGTCCGGCGGCGTAACTCTGGCCTGAGTTATTTTTCTTAAACTGCGAATAAATTCTCCAGGGCTGCTTTAACCTGTTCCGGTTCAGAAGTATACGCGTAAAACTGCTGGACGCTGGACGGGCCGGAAACCATAATCCGCAGTCCGGCTTCAATCGTGACAGCCTTGAGGCTTATGCCGCCGCCTTTGCGGGGCTTGATAACACCAATCACAATTTTAGTTACCCGGCTGTCATCCCGCAGCAATTCTACCATTGAAAAGGCTGGTGCAATCAGCGTGGTGTGTTTACCGTTGAATTTTGGCCCGCGCAGTAAGCCGCGTGGTTTGTCCGCCATTTCTAAAGACCCGCTCCTTATTTCTTAAATTATTTTCCAGCCACCCTCTTATTATACATCTTCTGTGGCTATACCGGTCTTTTATGCTTAAAACCAAATTGGAATGCGTTTAAATTGAGAATACACCTCCGCAGGGTTTAAGATTGACTGTGCAATGTGTATCCCAAATCTTTAACTTTGTAACGCACTGAAAAGAGCGGCAACCATCCAACCATTGTACTTGCTGGTTTACAGAGTAATAAGTCCAAAATTTGATGAAAAGCTCATTACTGCAATAGCTTCAAATTTAATCTACTAAAAACTGGCTACTTCCCCCGGTAGTTGCTTTTAGGCTAAACTTAGGCTAGAATATTTTCATTCTGACAAACGCAATTCCAAATTAAGAGGTACTTATGGCTGGCGGCTTTATTCTCTTGCACATTATCCCGTTTGACGGCAAATTATTTGATGACCCGGAGCAGGCTATTTTTAGCCTGGTTGTACTTAATCTGGCCGTGTTTATACTGCTAATTTTAGCCCTTATTTCGGTCCAAGAAGGTCGCAAGAAAGCGGCCCGTGAAGCCAAAGCCCAGCGTAAAGCGTTGAAGCAAAGCCCGTCGGACCAGTTTGTCACCGTAGCTGAAAGCAGTTCAACGGTCCTTCCACCGACCGTTACAACGGCTGCCCCAGCCGGTAAATCTATTCGCACTTCTCGACCACTGGCAAGTGCCGGGTTGGATAATTCCAAAAGTTATACCCGACCCTCTAAGAGAGGCCGGGTATAACTTAAATTCAAGTTAAGTTCATTGGACAGGATTTTTGAAGCCAGCTAAATTGGCCGGTAGACTCCGAAGACTTTACGCAGGGCATCGCAAATTTCACCGAGTGTCACCAGGCTTTCGACACAGCCTATAATATGGGGCATGAGATTGTCGTTCCCCTGGGCTGCGGCTGTAAGACCTTGTAATCGGGCCTGGACATCAGCCTGGTCGCGCCGTACACGTAAAGCGGCCAACCGCACGATTTGTTCTTCTCGCAGGGCCGGGTTTAATGCCACTCGCTCGATTTGTTCCTCGCCAGGAATAGTGAATTTATTTACCCCGACAATGACTCGCTTGCCGCTCTCCACTTCGGTCTGCCACTGGAAGGCCGCGTCTTCGATTTCCTGGTGAAAGAAGCCCCTTTCCAGGGCTTTAAGCGTGCCGCCCATTGCATCAATTTTGTCGAGATAGTCCTGGGCCTGCCGTTCTATTTGGTCGGTCATGGACTCAATATAATAAGAACCAGCCAGCGGGTCCACCGTATCGGCCACGTTGCTTTCGTAAGCCAGAATTTGCTGCGTCCGCAGGGCAATCCGGGCCGCTTTTTCGGTGGGCAGGGATAGGGCTTCGTCCATGCCGTTGGTATGCAAAGACTGTGTGCCGCCCAGCACTGCCGAGAGCGCCTGGACTGTCACTCGCACGATATTATTTTCAACCTGCTGGGCCGTAAGCATCGAACCGGCGGTCTGGGTGTGGAACCGCAACATCCAGGAGCGGGGGTCTTTGGCCTGGAACCGTTCGCGCATAATCTTAGCCCACAGGCGGCGTGCGGCCCGGAACTTGGCGATTTCCTCCAGAAAGTCGTTGTGCGCGTTAAAGAAAAAGGAGAGGCGGGCGGCGAACTTGTCCACATCCAACCCGGCGGCGCGGGCCGCTTCGACATAGGCGATACCATCGGCCAGGGTAAACGCTACTTCCTGGACGGCGGTGCTGCCCGCCTCCCGGATATGGTAGCCGGAGATAGAGATAGTGTTCCAGTTCGGTACTTCGCTGGTGCAGTAGGCAATCATATCTGTGATGAGGCGCAGGGACGGTTCAGGCGGGTAAATATAGGTTCCACGGGCGATATATTCTTTTAAAATATCGTTCTGGACCGTGCCGTTAATTTTATGGGGAGCTACGCCATTCTTTTTGGCAACGGCAATATAAAAGGCCAGCAGAATAGAAGCGGTAGAGTTAATCGTCATGGAAGTGCTGATTTTATCCAGGGGTAACCCTTGTAGCAGGTCTTCCATATCGTCCAAAGAACAGATTGAAACGCCCACTTTGCCCACTTCGCCATCGGACATCGAGTGGTCAGGGTCGTAGCCCATTTGGGTCGGCAGGTCGAAAGCCACCGAAAGGCCGGTCTGGCCCTGGCTCAAAAGATAGTGGTAACGTTTGTTGGATTCGACAGCCGAAGAAAACCCGGCGTACTGGCGCATGGTCCAGAAGCGAGAGCGGTAGAGGGTTGGTTGCACGCCCCTGGTAAAGGGGTATTGCCCCGGATAGCCCAGGTCGCGTTCGTAAACTTGTCCGGCCAGGTCTTCCGGGGTGTATAGTCTTTTGATAGGCAGGCCGGAATTGGTCTTAAAATCCTTCCGTTCGGGCGCTTTTTTCAGGGCCGGTTGGACGGTTCGTTCGTCCCATTCCTCATAACCTCCGGCGACTTCCGCGCTTCCCGTCCGCTCCGACATGGCGACTCCTTCTTATCTTAATTGCCTGGGTCTACAATAATTCTTCCGGGTTATAACCTAATTCTCTGAGCTTTTGGGCTAACTTTAGCTTTACTTGCCTTTCAGCTTCAATTTCTCGTTGTAAAGCTTCGGCTTCGGTCAGACGAAGTTGACCATCGGTAGTATAGAGCCGCAAACCTTCCGGTTCGACTACCAGCCAGCTTGCCAGTACCTCGCTCCACAAGCGCCCGGTTTCATCCTTAGCCACAAGTTCGTATTCACCTGAATTACTATTTCTTCGCCAGCCTACCAACCGGTTATGGTCTCGCCATTGTCTTATCCAATAAGAACGGCTATTCGGGTCGTACACAAAATATTCGTTTACGCCCATCGCTGCATATTTAGCAGGTTTTTCTTCGAGGTCTTGCCGCCAGGTTTCTTTGCTGGAAATCTCAAAGACTACTCTCGGCGGAGGTCCATCTCCGCCTACATAATAACTGGGTGTCTCTTCAAGATTAGCCGGGTCCACTTCAAGCCCATCCACCACGGCTATATCCGGGCTTTTAGCTGGTTCGAGGGGGTTTTCAGTCAGATAGAAATTGATACCGCCGGTCACACCGACATCTTTGGCGTGAAAAATCCATTGAAGGACCAGAGTCAAATACTCGATTACAGCAACGTGAATCCGGCTTTGCGTCAACTCAGCACCTTCTAAATCGTGTGTATCATAATAGCGTTCGATGCGGTTAGCTCTGGTAGTCATTTTTACTGCTCTTTACCTTTACTGTAACTGATTTACCCTCATTTGATTATAGCATAGTACCCGGTAGCGCTTTAAATAAGCTCGACTGGTTGGCACTATTTTGCGACAATCTAGCGGAGGGGTAAGCTTGAAGTTGCAGATTATTGAGAAAGGCGTGTTATTCCCGGTAGACATGACGATATAGGGTGGGCCAACTAAAGTTCTCAACTATAAAGTAGCATCTGGCCTGGGTTCTGAGTTGCGCGGCTAAACATTTTAGGCCGAGTATGCCAGGTATCCAGGCCAGGCTCATTTCGGGTTAAGAAAACCTTAAAGTTGCGCTTGCTTTGCTTCGATTTCGGCTACTTCTTCAGGAGTAAGCCGGAAATCCATAGCCCCGATGACCCCTTCCATCTGTTCCGGGCTGCGCGACCCTACAATCGCAGCGGTTACTGCCGGATTATTCAAGGTCCAGGCAATGGCAACTTCGCCAGGGGTGCGCCCGTGCCGGTTGCCAATCTCTCGCAAAGTTTCGACCAGAGTCAGGGTGCGTGAAACCTGGGGTTCCTGGAAAGTTGGGCTGCTATGCCGCCAGTCGTCTTCGGGAAAGGAGGCGATGCGCTCACGGGTCATCTTACCGGAAAGGAGGCCGGACTGCATGGGTGAATATACAATTACCCCAATATTGTGAGACTGGCAGTAGGGCAAAATATCCTGCTCGACATCCCGCTTGATTAGCGAATAAGGCGGTTGGAGAGTAGCTACCGGCGCAATCGCTTCGGCCCGTTGGAGTTGTGACACATTAAAATTGGACACGCCAATCCAGCGTACTTTCCCGGCTTTCTGCAACTCGACCATAGCAGTCCAGCCTTCTTCGATATCTTCGTCCGGCTGCGGCCAGTGAATCTGGTACAAATCTATTACTTCTACCTGGAGGCGGCGCAGACTATCTTCAACCTCACGCTTAATCGAAGCCGCTTTGAGGGTTGGTACGACGGCCTTTTTTTCTTCATTCCAGGCCCGTTCACATTTAGTAAAGACATAGGGCCGCTCTGAGGAGGGGATGTCTTTCAGGGCTTGTCCGACTACTTCCTCGGAATGTCCCAGGCCGTAGACTGCCGCCGTGTCAATCCAGTTAACGCCCAGGTCTAAGGCTTTTTTGATAGCCGCAATTGAGGATTGGTCATCCTGGCTACCCCAGGAAAAGCTCCACCCGTTACTGACTCCGCTAATGGCCCACGCTCCAAAACCAATTGATGTAATTTGAAGATCGGTATTTCCTAACTGCCGTGTCTGCATTACTTTCCCTTTCTTGCTAAGAAAAATAGCACTTATAACCAGGCTAATTATACGAGTTTTGGCGCTTGCCCTTCCTTGCGCTCTAATGCGCCATTGTAACAAAAAGGTACGACCCATAGTACTATGTTAGGCCGGGATATGCACAGAATCGTACCTTATAGGCTAACCTGGCAAATTGTTGCCTGAGTATCACCTATGCCTGACAGCCTGCTCAATGTGCCAGCCAAATAATTATTTCAAGTTATTGCTTATTGAGGATATTTTGGTATTCCTGGTGGACCCGGCGGGCTACAGCGGGCCAGCCGAAATTCTCGGCTACAAAGTGTCGCCCGGACTGACCCATTTTGCGGCGGCATTCTACGTCCAGTAGCAGACATTCTAATTTGTCGGCTAATTCCTGGGAGTCTTGCGGATGGTAAAAAAGGCCGGTCTGTTTCTCGACCACTACCTCGCGAAAGCCGCCAAAATCGCTGGCGACAATCGGGCGTTCGCAGGCCGAAGCTTCGCACAGGGCAATCCCAAAGGTTTCGTTGGCGAAACTGGTCCCAACCACCACATCGGCCAGGGCGTAATAGTCGGGCAAGTCCCGGTTGGGTACATTCCCCAGGAAAATGACCGACTCGGCCACGCCGGAGCGGTGGGCCTGGGCTTCCAGTTCTTTGCGGTAGGGGCCGTCCCCGGCCAGCAAAACTTTGACTGACAAATCTTTGCGCTGAAGCAGGGCTAAAGCCTGGATTAGATATTGAGCGCCTTTCCAGCGGACTTGCCGCCCGACCTGCATGACAATTAGTTCTCTCGGCGCGGCCAGACTGGCCCGTAACTCCGTTTTGACTGGTCTGGGCGAAAACAGGGCTGTATCTATGCCGTTGTAAATGACTACTGGCTCAATGCCAAAATGCGCCCGGATAATTCCGGCATTATAGTGGCTGCAAGAAACCGCCGGTAACTTCTGGGCGAATAGCCGGTCGGCTGGAAAGAAATCCTTGCCGTGACAACCAAAGAGAATGCGCGAACCAAAAAGCCGCCTGACCAGTTGGGCCAGCGGCAGGTCGTAAGGTTTCTGGATATGGATAATATCGTAGCGTTCGCGGGCCAGCAGCGGCAGACAGGCCAGCCCAAAACTGAGCCGTTCCAGCAGTTTGGTTTGCCCATAAAGCCGGTTGAGCAGGGGAATTTTGCGAAGCTTCTCACGCGAAATAAACGGCCTGGTAATTACTCGGATACGCGAATTAATTTCGGGGTATTCGGGGTAATGAAAGCCTCTGGGGGAAAGTCCGCCAATAATAT
>JAYSYV010000638.1:0-5068 GCA_043727245.1 Chloroflexota bacterium
GCCTGGAAACCGATAGCGGCCTGGTGGGTCTGGGTGAAGCGGCCCCGCTGTCCGAATTTGGGGCCGGGTATCCGGCTGACGTGGACCGCTGGTTATCGCATTTAAGGCCAGGGCTGATAGGCCAACCCCTGGCTGTCATCGAAACTCATTTAGCCCTATTGCTAGAAAAGGGCGGACCGGGCGTGGCGGCGACTGCTTTTGGCCTGGAAACAGCCGCTTTTGATGTGCTGTCTCAGGCCGCCGACCTGCCCTTATCTGACTGGCTGGCGGCTATCACTATTAACAGTCGCGGACGACATAGCGCTAAAACCGTCCCGGTAAACGCCACTATTGGACAGCCGGATAATCAAGCCGCTTGCGATGCGGCTCATCAGGCTGTTGCTACCGGGTTCAGGTGCGTCAAGCTGAAAGTGGGCATGGAAAGCATGGTGGCCGGAGAGGTGGCCCGTGTCGGGGCAGTCCGGGAAGCTATCGGGCCGGAAGTAAAATTACGGCTGGACGCTAACGGCGGCTGGAAAGTGCCGCAAGCTATCGAAACCCTCAGAGCCCTGGAACAGTTTGACTTAGAACTGGTCGAGCAGCCGGTCGCTGCCACCGACCTATCGGGAATGGCCGATGTCCGCCGCTCAATCAACAATAACATCCTTATTGCCGCTGACGAGCCGGTCACGAGCCTGGCCGCGGCCAGAGCCATCATACAGGCCGGGGCTGCCGGTTGCCTGGTTATCAAGCCGATGGTGGTCGGCGGGTTACGGGCCGGGCTGCAAATAATCGAGCTGGCCCAGGCTGCCGGGTTGGATTGCTTCGTAACGACTACCCTTGATAGTGGCGTGGGTATCGCTGCCGCTCTGCACCTGTCCGCCAAGCTACCCGACCCTATGCCTTATTGCGGCCTGGCGACCGCTTCCCTGCTAACCGGCACGCTGGTTCAAGAGCTTCCGCCGGTCGAAAATGGTGATATGCTGGTTCCCCAAAGGCCCGGCCTGGGAGTTGATTTACTGCCTGAATTTCTCGAACTATTTACATCCTCTTAATATTTTTTGGGATATGTGTAATGAATGGCCTTCCCAAATTTCCCGCTTGTCTTTGACAGCAGGCGTATTCTAAGCTAAACTTTGGTTTAGAATACGCCTGAAAAGAACGTTTTACAAACGTTATGCCATTATTAAAAAGTTTTGCCTGAAATCATCGCACCAACTCAATTAACCTTTCAGTAAGCCTACTCGGACAGTGAACAAGTTCCACTAAACTTAGTTACGAGGTACAGAGAGTTTGAATAAAGAAGCTTCATCATACCGCCGCTTTGCAATTTTTACCCTGCTGGTGCTGGTCGCCCTCCTGATTGCATTGATGCTGTGGCAGGGGCAAATACCGGGGTTTTCAACCACCTCCAATGCATCCGCCAGTCCTACCGCAAACCTCAGTCCAAATCTCAGCCCCGGCGCGACCAATACCAACCTGACTCCGCCCGGCCTGAACGGCGGCGCAAATTCAAGCCCGGTCGCCAACCCGGTTCCGGTCATTGGCATGGTCAGTCCTACCGCTGTTCCGGTCATTGCCATGGTCAGTCCTACCGCTGTCCCAAAACCGGTCCTGAAACTGGATACGCTGATTCTGAGTAGCGATGAAACCCCGGTTCCGGGAGCAATCCTTAAAAAATTAGACGGCACTCAACTCGCTAAAGCCGATGAAACAGGCCATTTAGTCGCCTCCGATCTGCCCGAAGGCAAAGTGCTGGTTAGCGCCCCCGGCTATGTCGCCACTGAAC
Organism: Chloroflexota bacterium; assembly: GCA_043727245.1. Lineage (GTDB taxonomy): Bacteria > Chloroflexota > Chloroflexia > Chloroheliales > Chloroheliaceae > 54-19. The sequence goes on from JAYSYV010000638.1 coordinate 1,769, forward strand.
TGACGCTTTCCAGCCAGGCATCTCCCAGAAAAGTCGAACTCAAGCCGCTAATCTTCAAGGGAACCCTGACCGATGCGGCCACCCAGCAGCCGATTGCCGGTAAACTGGTCCTGGGCGGCGATAAAGCCACCACTACCAACGATAAGGGGGATTTTAGCTTCAGCGCCCTACCGGCTGGTTCAAAGATTAAAGTAACGCTAATCGGTTACGAAGCAGTTGAGAAAACGGTCGAGGACAAAGACCAGGAATTTGCACTAACTCTCCGTTCAACCGTGTTTGACGGTTCGCTGGCCGACACCCTTACCAAAAAACCGATTGCCAATGCCCTTATACGCATTGGCGAAAATACCGCCCTTACCAACGAGCAGGGCATCTTTCATTTTAGCAATGCTAACCCCACCGCCTCTACCGATGTGACAGTGCGGGCCGCCGGTTACAAAATCCAGACTTTCAAAGCGGCTGACCTGGCAAAAGGGGCCACAATGACTCCCTTTCATTTCCGGGGAGTGTACGTGCCGGGAGCCTATGCCATCAATGCGAATTATGATGCCGAGTTTACGCCTTACCTCAAAATGGCCGACCAGGGCCAGATTAATGCGATTGTGCTGGGCATAAAGGACGATGACACCGGCCTGCTCTGGTACAACAGCCAGGTTCCGCTGGCAAAAGAGCTGGGCCTGGTCTACAACCTGAACAAAATCCAGCCCGGTCAGTTGATGGACATTAAACGGGTGGTGGACGACTCGCACAAACACGGTATTTACGTGGTGGCCCGTTATGTGGTTTTCCGCGACCCGGCGATTGCCGCCAGGAAACCCGAATGGGCCATCAAGAGCAAGAAAACCGGCCTGGCCTGGCAGGATGCCAACGGGCTGGCCTGGCCCAACCAGTTCGTCCCGCAGGTGAGCGATTACAACGCCACTTTAGCCAAAGAGTTAGCCGACCTGGGGGTGGATGAGGTCAATTACGACTATATCCGCTTCCCCACCGACGGGGCGCTCTCCGACATCCAGTACAAATCTGACCTGGATTGGACCGCCCTATCCAAAAATGAGAAACTACGTACCGATACTATTGAAAGTGCGGTCAACAAAGCCTGGCAAAACTTGCGTACGACCAATACTTTCCTGTCGCTGGATGTTTTCGGCTACAGTTTATGGCGGACAAATGACGCGGACGGCATCGGCCAGCAGTACAACAATCTCGTGATGATGTCAGATTACATCTGCCCGATGGTTTACGCCAGCCTGTTTTCGGTCGGGGAACTGGGTTTTGACGACCCTGGAGCGCATCCACGTGAAATTATCGAGCAGAGCGGTAAAATCGCCAATAAACTCCAGGAACAAATAAAACCGATTGCGCGTTACCGGCCCTGGTTAGAGGATTACGACAAGCTTTACGGCCCCAAGAGTACCCAGTTCACCTCTACCGCCGACCGGGTTAAGGTCCAGATTCTGGCGGCGGATAGCCTGGGCGCTTCCGGCTGGACTCTCTGGAACGCCAACGGTGACTATATTATCAAGGCTCTGGCCGATACGGCCCCGCCCAAAACTTAATTTTTAGACTTATAGCGGAGAGTTACAAACCATGACTAATATCTCACTCGAACTGGCTACCCAATTAGAACCGCCCAGCCTGGCCGATATTTACCAGGCTCGCCAGGTCGTATACAAGCATATCAAACCGACTCCTTTGCTGAAATCGGCGGCCCTTGACCGGTTGGTGGGGGCAAATGTGGTCGTGAAGTGTGAAAATTTGCTGCCAACCGGAGCTTTTAAAGTCCGGGGCGGCTTGAATTTGATGTCCCAACTTTCGCCCGAAGAACGCCAGCGCGGCGTGATAACCGCCAGCACCGGTAATCACGGCCAGTCGGTGGCCTACGCCGGACGGGCCTATGGGATAAAGGTAGTCATCGGCGCACCGCTCGGCAACAACCCTTACAAGCTGCAAGCTATGCGCGACCTGGGAGCCGAAGTGGTCGAAGTCGGCCAGGACTTTGATGAAGCCCGCGAGTGGGCTGGTGCAGAAGCCGGGCGCAAGGGCTACCGCTTCATCCATTCAGGCGACGAACCTCTGCTGATTGCCGGGGTCGCTACCGGGTCGCTGGAACTAATCGAGGAAGTCCCCGACCTGGATTATATCTTTGTGCCGGTTGGCGGCGGCAGCGGGGCTTGTGGGCAATGCCTGGGAGCCAAAGGCATCAATCCCAGGGTTAAAGTAATCGGAGTCCAGGCCGAGCAAGCCCCGGCAGTCTATAATACCCTCAAATCGGGCCGTTATTCCCCGACCGCCACTTCCAATACTTTTGCGGAAGGCGTAGCGACCCGCATACCATTTGCCCTGCCCTACCGGATTATGAGCCAATTACTGGACGATATAGTCCTGGTCAGCGACAAGGAGATGCAACAGGCTATCCGGGTCTACCTGGAAACTATTCACCAGTTAGCCGAGGGAGCCGGGGCCGCCGCATTAGCCGCCGCCCTGAAGATGCCCGACCAGTTAGCCGGTAAGAAAGTGGCCCTGGTCCTCAGTGGCGGCAACCTGACTCTGGCTACTTTGCAATCTATCCTGGCTTAAAGCCGGACCTGGACGATCATTTCTATTTCGACCGGCATATTATTAGGCAGACCGGCTATACCCACCGCCGAGCGGGCGTGTCTGCCTATTACCTCACCGAAGACTTCCACGAAAAGGTCGCTCGCCCCATTAATAACAAAAGGCTGTCTTTCAAAACCCTCCACAGCGTTGACCATGCCCAGAACTTTGACTACATTGATAACCCGGTCCAGACTGCCCAGTTCCTTCTGCATGGTCGCCAGCAGGTTAAGACCGGTCAGGCGGGCCGCTTTATAGCCGTCCTCCTCCGATACTTCATCGCCCACTTTGCCCCGGTAAACCAGGCGGCGGTCCGAACCGGTCGGACCATGCCCGGACAGGAACAACAAGTCCCCGGCCTGAACCGCCGAAATAAAATTCATACCGGGCGGCGCACTGAAAGTCGGGGGCAGTTCGATGCCCAGTTCGGCCAATCTTTGCTCAACTTTCCCTTCAGCCATTTTTATTTCACTCCTTAAAGATTTATATCTGGTTAAACTGATGCACATTGCCGGACAAAAGTTGCCAGGCCCAGGTTAAACCGGGACGGATTTTCAAAGAAAGGTAAATGCCCGGTCTGGTCGTAAAAGTTAGGCCGGGCCTGTGGAACGACCTTTAGATGATGCTCGGCGGCATTCGGCAGAATGATTTTATCTTCCAGGCCGTGTGTCACCAGCAAAGGCAGCCTTAGCCGGGCCAGCACAT
>JAYSYV010000639.1:0-1574 GCA_043727245.1 Chloroflexota bacterium
CCTCGCCACGTGCGCCAGTTCAAGTACCGGCCAATCGCCTGGCACCTGGCAAGCCAGCCTGACAGTGCCGGGAAAAGGAAAGGTGGCATAAAACGCCTACCGGCCTTTGAGTGCCTGCTCTATTACCATGTTTGCGGCGGGGATGCCCTGGCCCGTATCCGTACCCAGTATGTCGAGCCGCTAATTCGGGCCGAGAGAAACAACCTGAGTGCCGCCCGCCAGAATAAAAACGAAACGGCGACCGCCATTGCCGGGGACCGTTTACGCGAACTTGAAGAATTCGCCGACAAATTGCGCCAGGTCGAAGAAAGCGGCTTTGAAACGCCCGAACTGGAAAAACTGCTGGCAACTGAGCCGCTGGACCGCTGGAGCGGTGACGGTTATCTCGCACCAACCTCTCACGAAGAATTATGGCAGCAGGAGCGAAGCTGGCGGGTTGACATAAACGACGGAGTGCGGGTAAATATTGCGCCGTTGCAACTGGCTAGGCTGTTAGCCGGGGACGTGCTGAAAAGCCTGGACGCTAAAAAGGCCTTGGCTGACCGGGCCAGGTGGCGGTCAGACGAGCGGCGCTGGGTCCGGGAAGGCAAATTGCCCCGGTGCGGTTGGATGAGAGAGGACGTGCCGGAAAGTCCGGCCTGGACCAGGTTAGCTCCTCAAAGAGCCGCTGAGCAGCAAAAACTGGATTTGAAGCGTAAAACTGCCCTGGAAAAGGTACAATAACGATGGAAAATCCCTGGCGAGATTTACCCCTAACAGGCGAATTTGTACTTGAGGGCGACCGGGCAGCCGTAGAAATCTTTAACCGGACTGCTCGGCCCGAACACCGTTTACGGCTGGACGCCTATCCAGGCCCATTTCTGGGATACGGTGAAGCGCCGGTCCTGTTGCTGACCCTAAATCCTGGTTTCAGCGAGCAAGATATTGTCACGGAAAACCACAATATGAATTGGAACCGCAAGTGTCTCAACCATGAAAACCTAGAGTACTCATTCTTTTTATTGGACCCACTCATCGCAGAACTTGACGGCCCCAAATGGTGGTACTCGCGCCTGAGAACCATTATTGAACGTTACGGCCCGGAAGGCAGACGCTTCGTAGCTAACAATATTTTAAATGTTGAATATTTCCCTTACCCATCATTGCGGGCGGCCGGTTTCCACCGGGAGGCGGCTTTGCCTTCCCAGCAGTACGGTTTTTACCTTGTCGAAAAGGCAATGCAGCGAGAGGCGGTTATTATTGCGATGCGGTCAGTCCAACCATGGCTCCAATCCGTCAAGGGCTTGAGCGATTATCCCTACCTATACAAACTGAATAGCACTCAGTCGGTCTACATCACTGAAAGAAACTGCCCCGCCGGATACCCTGAAATTATTAAACGGCTGGACGAACGGTTCAAGGGCTGGTCAAACTAAATAATGGCAACTACTCTGCAAAGTTACATCTCGCAAATGGCCCGGCAGGTGCTGGATAGCTATTCGGGTGCCTGGATAGTCTGGTGCGACCCTCGCGGCGACTGGCTACCTTTACTGGAACGGGCGGCTCAGCACGAGCAAGGCTTTAGCCTGGTGAAG
>JAYSYV010000640.1:0-5058 GCA_043727245.1 Chloroflexota bacterium
TGTTAAACGTATTAAAAAAAATCAAAAGTGGCTAAAGTACTTATTGTAGACGATGAGCAAAGTTTGTTGTTCCTGTTGCAACAAATTGTTGAGGAACAAGGCCATCTGGTGTTATTAGCCGAGAATGGACAACAAGCTTTGCAAACGGTTGAAAAAGAAAATCCTGAATTGATTATTACCGATGTAATGATGCCGGTTATGGATGGCTATCAACTGCTGGCGGTGGTAAAAACCCGGCCAAACTTGAAAGATACGAAAGTTGTTTTGATCAGCGCCGCCCCGATTAACCGCCGGTTTGAGCCAAAGCCTGATGCCTATTTATCCAAACCCTACGATTTAGTTACCATCGAAGACCTTTTGTTGAAGCTGATTTAAGTTATCCCCAACTAATCCTCAACTATCTCCATATTACCTTTCAGCTAGCCTCAACCTATCTCTGACAGTTCAAAGTCCGTTTGTAATAGCCAATTTGTCTGGTTTTGAGTTATTGCATCTTGTCATAAGACGCGCTATACTCAGGCTAGATTATCTGAACCAGGCTAACTATTTAGCCGGTTTATAGTTCTCGAATATGGCCGTATCGTGGGAGAGTAGAGCCACAATCACGTTGGATAATAGAGTGATATTACCGGCACTTAGTCTTCAAAGACCCTGTTTTGGAGTTAGTAAGGAAGTTTGCGAATGAATATGAATAACCAGCAGCGCGTTATTACTCATGTTCCAACTGAGTCGCAGGAAACCGAAGAACCGGACAGCGACGTGGGAACCATCCGGCGCGGGTTGGGAATGTATAATCATAAACCGGGTTTAAACTTCAGCTTTCTATTTGCCCTGGCTTATCAGGTATTTGTGGCGGTCTTTATCGCCCTGAATGGCCTGAAAATTATCCCCATCTTTGCCAATAGCTCTCCCACCGATAGTATGCAGCAAATTTCGAGTAATGTTGCCGCGATTTTAATAGCGGTAGTCTTTCAAGGTCTTATTATCGCCGAAATGGCCCAGGTAGTCTGGTTACGGCATCCCGACCGGCTGAAAGCTCGCCCGATAAGCGGTTCTATCTGGTGGATAATGCTGGTGGCCTTGATTGTGACGATTGCGATTGATTTCGGGCTGTTATTTCTGAGCATTACCAGTAAGACCAATTTGCAGGAAGCCTGGCAGGCCGTCCTCAAGAACCCGCTGACCGGCTTTACTTTTCTGGTGCTTTCCCTGCTAAATTTCCTGACTCTTCTGCGCTTCGCTGCGGTGATGCGGACCCGCCCAGGCGAGGAAAACCGGCCCGATGTCGAGAAAAGACTGAACGCTATTGCGGATGAAATCCTGCTTGATGCCGAGGATAGCACCCGCGCCAGAGCGGCCCAGGTCTGGCAGAAACTGGGTGTCAATCCCCAGCGCTTTATCCCGATTCACCCTTCGGTTTTGAACCTGATTTCAAAGAGTCACCCGAATATGGTTCCGCCTCAAATCGGCGGGGATACCTGGGCTTATGATTTTACCGGCAATACTTTCGCGGCGGTTCCGCCCGATGTTCACCAGGCTCTTTTGCAAAATCGCCACCGCCTGAACAAGAATAATGGTAAAGATGAGTTTGATTCAGACGATAACCAGTTACTCTGGCGGCTGCCTCCGACCGACATGGCCGAGATGATTGTTTATAATATGCAAACTTACGGCAAGCCGCGCTTTGTTGATATTACCGACCCGGAAAATCCTAAATTCCTGACCCGTCCGATTGAGTTGGGAGCTTTGGGCTTTAGTTCGACTCAGCCTATTCCTACCAATTCCGCCCTGGCGGTCCAGGTGATTGCTTCACCTGTGGCAAGTCAGACCCGGACTACGACGGCTTTGCAACCGGCCACTATCACCCAGCAGGTCTTGGTGGCTTCGCCGGGTCAATCTTTTGTTGCCAGCCTGAATCCGACCGAAAAGGCGCTTTTTGGTTCCTACCTGACCCATACGGTCTTCCCTCATGTTCATGGTTCCAGGTTTCCCCAGGGTATGTCGGACCTGAGTATCTTTGAGGTCTTCGATAGCGTAGAGCTGCAATGGAACTATCGTTACTGGAAGAAACAAACCGGCTCTCGGACGTAGGGGACTAATCGGTACAGTAGGGCTGTTAGTGGAGAAAAATGAGCGAGAAAACCCCTCTAGAAAGTTCGAGCCGCTCTAATCGCAAGGTAGAAAATAAGGAAGATAAGCCGCGTGTCCGGTTGAGCCAGCAGGCAATTGTGGCAACCGCAGCCGAGCTATTTGCCCGTACCGGATTTGGAGCCACCAGCCTGGACGACATCGGGGAAGCATTGGGTGTCACCAAAGGCGCTCTTTATTATCATATCAAGAACAAAGAGGAAATTCTCAAGCTCATTTTTATGACCGTCCTGACCGTTTCCGAAGAACCCCTGCGCCAGATTGCCCAGGCCGAACTGCCTCCGGCTGAAAAGTTGCAGCGGGCGATTACTCACCATGTAGCGGTAGCGGCGGACCGCTCCCCGGCCATGACGGTCTTCTACCGCGAAGATGTCCACCTGACTGGGCCGTTCGCCCGTGAAATTGCCGCCCGCAAGAAGGCTTACGAGCGCCTGTTTGAGAAAATTGTCGAGGAAGGTATAGCTCTCGGCCAGTTCAGGCCCGATATTGACCCCAAGATTGTCACTTTCGGCATCCTGGGAATGTGCAACTGGCTGTCTCAGTGGTATAGTCCGGGCGGCTCTTACACCCACCAGCAAATTGCCCTTTTCTTTAGCAGTTTGGCTCAGTTCGGCCTGGTTGTACCGATTACCACTTCCAAATAATTAGTATATGGCGAAATGAGAAAAAGAGAACCAAAAGAGGATATACATGTTAATAAATATCCTCTGGTTTAATTGGAAAATTTAGTTAGGCTGCAACTTTTTCTAATTCTTCGTAAGATATAGTTGTACTTTGGTCACCCCGGTTAAATATTTCTTTGGCAGCCTCAAAAAGAACACTACTAACTTCGGGGCTAAAGATAAAGTCTTCACAATTATCACAAACCATAGCAGGAATATTAGTAATTAGAACGACCTTACCATCTTTTGAAAGTGGCAGATTGGCGCGGCCTTCTTTGTAATTTCCTATCTGGCAAATTATACATTCCATCGTTTGCCTCTACCTTCTAGTTCTAAAATCAGGATACCACTTATCCAGTTTTGGTTCATAAACAGTATAAATAATACTGGTTTGCGTTGCTGTTATGTTCCAAACAACCACATGGATAGGTCGTACTCCTAAAAACCCAAAGAATATTTCTTTAGGATGTGGCTGAAAAGTTGGATGATATTCTATTTGAATACCGTTAGCGAGAACTTCGAATACTTCAGCCGGGCTGACGTTACGTTCAGTCATTCTCATTTGAGCATGAGAATGAAAAAAGCGGTTAGAATACAATGTTTCTTCCTCGCAGGTTAGCCCTGTTAATATTATATCAGGCGAGACAAGTGCTACATCACCTGTAAGCAAAAGTTGGGTTTGATAATTGTAGAATACATTGTGCAAAAGCACAAGAAGAAATTGTGGCTTATATTTCGGGCGAAACTAATATTTAGTCACTCTTTACTTCACTCTTGAATAGTTGTAAAATAAGGTAAGTTACTTTCCGGGCGAACCCTTTAACGCAAAGAGATTGATTATAAGCACATGTTTAAGAGGTTTTTATAATATGACAATGAAGTCAGGGAATTTTTCCGAAGACGCTAACTTTCTTTCAATTCCCTTTGAAACTTACAACGATTTATCTATTCCGGGTGGCGAAGTTTCCAACTTGCATACTATAACCCTTTTAGAACGCCTGGAACTGGAAGACCTTGAAACTCCCCACCTGTTATGTACCGGCAAAAGCCCGGTCCGCCTGTCCGAAGCCTGGATGATGCGTCGGATAGAACCTTTTGGGCCGGTTGATTACCTGGAATATCACCACCGCGCTAACTGACCTAAATTTGATTGAAAACTGTAACCTTCCAGTCGGCTAATCCGTACTAAAATCAAGAAAGGCGTTGAGTAACTAAGTACAACACCTTCCACTTGATAAACAACGGACTTTATTGGCAGGCTTTTGTTAGTGATTGCACCTTCAAGCAATCTATTTCGGAGGTTATTACGTTATGGAACTTATTTTCTTTCTAATTATTGGCCTATTAGCCGGGTTAGCGGCCAACGCTTTGATGGGTCGGCGCTCCAATTCCATTATCATGGATTTAATCACGGGAGTAGCCGGGGCATTTGTCGGTGGCTGGTTACTTCGGGCTATCGGGTTTTACCCGTTCGGCTTCATCGGAACCCTTATCTCGGCCATTCTCGGCGCAATAGTCGTAATCTGGGTTGTGGGACTTTTCACCGGGAGCGGTAATCGCCGGGTGCGCTTTTAAGGCTTCACAAAGGAATAGGCCGGGATTATTTTAGCAAGGCGGCTGGTTCTCGAAAAGCTGGCTGAACTAACCTCAACACTTCCCCGGTATCCGACTTTAGAATTTGTTATAATTAAGCGGTCTTTTGACAGTGGCCGCTTATTTTAGTTTAAAACTTATAAAAAGAGAAAAATGCTTATACTTCCGGGAATTGACCTTAAAGACGGGAAATGTGTCAGGCTCTACCAGGGCGATTTTTCCCAGGTAACGATTTTTAGTGATGACCCGGCCCAGGTCGGGCAGCGTTGGCGGGATGAAGGAGCCGAATATTTACATGTGGTAGATTTGGATGGCTCCAAAGCCGGGAAGCCGGTCAACCAGGCCGTAATCGAGCAAATCAAGCGGGCCAGCGGCTTGCCGGTCGAGGTGGGAGGCGGGGTCAGGAATGAAGCGACCGTGGTCGAGCTATTGAGCCTGGGGATAGACCGGGTAATTCTGGGGACCGCCGCCCTGCGCGACCCCCACATGGCCGGGCAGCTTTGCCGAAAGTACGGCGAGAAAATCGTGATTGGCATTGATGCCCGCAATGGTCTGGTGGCGGTCGAGGGCTGGACCGAAACTTCCAGCATTACGGCGATTGACCTGGCAATCCAACTGGTCGCCCTGGGCGCGGAACGCTTTATCTATACCGACA
>JAYSYV010000641.1:0-1570 GCA_043727245.1 Chloroflexota bacterium
CGGAGCGGTTGCGGCTTGTAAACCTCCCATACGTAATCGTAATCGAACAGGCTTTTGAGGCGAATTCTATCCCAGATAACATTATCCAGCGGGGCTAACAAATTGACCTCATGCAGGGTATCCGTGTCCACGGGCTGCCAGGTGGCCGGTATACGACCTGCCACAAGTTCCGCTAACTCCCCGGCTGCCTCAGCCGGGTAATAATATATCTCTTTGAGGCCTTCGATCTTAACCTGACCGATTTTTCCTTCAGCCGCCATTCGGGCCAGCAAGACCGCGCATTCAGTGGGCGATAGGTGGTGGCGCAGTATATTGACGAACCTGCGGGAAAAAGCGGCTGGAGTCGCCAGGCTCACGTCGCGCAACGCTTTAGCTCGGAAGAATAAGTCGGCTTCTTCATCGGAAATCGCGACCGGTGGCTCAGACTCACCTGGATGCAGTCGTTCGGTCAGGTCGAAGACCCGGTCGAAACCCCGGCGAGAGTGGACCATTAGTTCGCCGCTAATCCAGAGATATTCCAGGGCGTGGCTGGTGTCCTTGACCGTGTTAAACCCACCCTTGACTCGTTCGCGGTCCTTGAAATCCCGTGAAGCCAGTGGTCCGTCCTGGGTTATTTTGTTCCTTACAAGTTCTATAGCCTGGGAATGTTCGTGCTTGATCCGGCTTCTCCAATTGCTACCGCGACTCATAATGGCGCGCCGGTAAGGCCATTCGTCTAAGGGATAGATATAGAGAATGCCGCCATACTCGAAAAAGCGGCGATCCTCGTAAAGCCAGAAGTTCAGCCACTCCGGGCGGTAGTCCACCACCCGGCTCCACAAAGTCAGGTCGTGGTTGCGGGCCACCACGTTAATTGTATCAATTTGAATTGCCTCAGAAGCCCGGATAGCTTGCGCCACTCCGTCCCGGCCCTGAAAGCGCCGTCCAGGCCACAATCCCTGCTGACCCAATACAAACCGGCGGGCGGTTTCTTTTGAAATCTCCTGCATTTCTTAATCCTTAAAAGCCAAACGACGTTCCCGCAAGGAAACGAAACGCTGGTGTCCGATAACCAGATGGTCCAGCAAATCAATCCCCAGGAGCTTTCCAGCCTCAATAAGTTCCCCGGTAACGGCTACATCTTCGCTGCTTGGAGTGGGGTCGCCGCTAGGGTGATTGTGGGCCACGATAATACTGAGGGCATTCTGGCGGATAGCCTCTCTATATATTTCGGCCACCCGCACCTGACTGCTGTTGATAGTACCGACATAGACCGTTTGCATCTTCAAGACCCGGTTTTTGTTGTCCAGCATGATGACTTTAAGATGCTCCTGCTCCAACTCGGCCATCTCCAGCATCAAAGGACTAGCCAGGTCGCCCGGCGAACGAATTTGCAGGCGCTGGTCTGGTTCGGCCAGCAACAGCCGCCGCCCCAGTTCAAGGGCGGCCTTTAGCTGAGAAGCTTTGGCTTCACCCATGCCGCGCAATTCGCACAGTTGGGACAGCGGAACCCGGCTTAACCCGCTCAACCCGCCATGCTCTTTCAAAAGACGTTGCGAAAGGCTGACAACATTCTCCCCGGCGACCCCTA
>JAYSYV010000642.1:0-5050 GCA_043727245.1 Chloroflexota bacterium
CACATTTCAGAATTTGAAACAAAAAGTTGGGTGAAGTAGTCTCATTGGATAAGGGTCCGGTAAAGCCGTACTTTGGTAGCATTAAAGCATATTTGTGGCTTAAACCTTGCTGAGTTTGTATAATAATTATATAAAAGTGGTAATAAAACCTGAAAGTGCTGTTAGGTATTTTTATCGCAGGGCTATTCCGAAAAAGTAAATTAGCCCGTTTTTGAAACTTTGCATGTTATAATTCGTAAAGGTATTAGCTAACTAAGCTAATCCTGAACATTACCCGCATCCCGTGCAGAAACGGAACGAAAGTCGAGACATGGGGCGAGTAAAGAAGGAAATGAGTCGCGATGGATCAAATTAATCGCGCCAAACGCGATGAACAGCTTAGAGAGCCAGGTCTGGGTGATTTCCAGGACAATTTAGCCCCGATTTCGGCGAATTCTGAGGGTCTGAACCAACAGGGTGATGACGCGCAGGGCGCAAGCGAAAGAGCCCAGGAGAATGAATTGACCGGTTTTTCGGCAGTTGCCACAAATTTTGGTGGCGCTCTGGCAAATAATCGAGAAACTACTCCCCCGGCGGTCCAGAGTGAGGCCAACCGCGAGGAGGAATCTATCGTGTCGCGGGTGCTAGCGGGGAACGTTGAGGCGTTTGCCGAGTTAATAGACCGTTACAAAGTGGCGGTATATAACTTGTGCGCAAGGATGTTAGGCGACCCAACTGAGGCGGAAGACGCAGCCCAAGAAGTTTTTGTGCGGGCTTATACCCAATTGAAAAGCTATACTCCAGGGCGCAAGTTTTCAACCTGGGTTTTGTCAATTGCCAGCCACTACTGTATTGATATGCTCCGTCGACGCAAGCCTTCGGTTGACCTGGAAACTATTGCCTTCTGGAAACAGAGTGACCTGCCCGAACCGGAAGAACGCGCTTTAACAGGGGAAGTCCGGGACGAAGTACGCGAACTTTTGAACAAATTGCCAGATAAATACCGGGGAGTAACTATTCTTCGGTACTGGAATGATTTGTCCTATGATGAAATTGCCCAGGCGACCGGCCTATCCGTGGCAACCGTCAAGACGAGGTTGTTCCGGGCCAGGGAGCTTCTGGCAAAAGAATTGGGAAAACAGCGCCAGAGTGGCAGCCCGACCAGCCTGAAAGAATTACCCAGGGCGAAAACGCAGGGCGTTTTAAAGAAGAATAAAACGGTGAATAGTAATGTTAATGCTAAATAGTAAGTGGACAAAGGGGATACGTAATGTTTTGCCGTGAAGCGACTATAATTACGTCATCCTATCTTGACGGGCAGTTGGGCCACCATGAGGTCCGGCTTTATAAGGAACATATTGTGCAATGTGCTGACTGCCGGGATCACCTTGACCTATTAAAACAAATTCCGGTGGCCTTGCAGACCGACCGGATGTTAGTCCCGAAACCCGAATTTACTAACTTAATAATGCAGCGTATCATTGTTAAACAACAGTTTGGCAACCAGACCAGCACTTTTGAAGCTCAATATACTTCTATTTCTTTTAGCGGTTTCCCCTCCACCCAGGATGAGGATGACTATGAAGCGGATGACCCGGCTGAAAACGCTGAGGCCGAAGATACTGTCCACACCCAACCAATTTCAATGGCGAACTACGCCCGTGACCGGCAAATCTCTCGCGCCGGGCAGCTTGCTTCCAGCTATGTTTTACGCTTTTCCTCGGTAGCAGCCGCCCTGGTTATGATGGTCGGGGTCAGCCTCTACGTACTGGGGAATTTTAGCAACACCCCGGTGGATGCCCCTACAGCAGCGGTCTACGGCTCGATTAAAGACTTTGCCGATAACTTACGGAATGCCCTGAGCAGTCCGGTTGAACTGGTAGCCGGTATAGCCATCTCGGCGGTTATCCTGGTCAGTCTGTGGTACTTGCTGCGGACCGTTCGGACTAACGAAGAATTTAACACCCGGTCCAAACAAAACGCCGAATCGGGTAATCAGCGCTAGAAAACCTTCTTTTACAAGAGAACCAGCGAATGAATGAACGTGCACTGTGGCGGTTCAATTTCGCCCGTAACCTCAGTAGCCGCCTGTACCGTTTCACGGGGATTCAAGTTATACACTGGTGGGTATGCCTCTTGGTCCAGGACAGATTGCGCCAAGGTTACGACAGATGTTCAATGAACCGCCACTCAGCGCAACCTCCCAACTCCATGACGTGCTGGCGGGAACGCTTTCGATTGTGGAGGCAGAATATCCGCAAATTGACACGGCATTTGTGCATTACGGATTAGACCAGACACCAGGAGCATATAAACTAACCTGATTGCTATAGACGTTCCAGGAAAGCCCTAAACGGGCATAGTTATATAGAACTAAATCAAGTAATGCTAAAACTCGATCCCTTCTCTAATGAGCCGACTCTTAAAGAGTTACTTGTAACAGACTCCCTTCCTTCCTTCCCAAAACCAACCGGCGGCAAAACTCAAATAGTATTGGACGAAGTAACAAAAGTTTACCCCATGGGTCGGCGCAATTTTCAGGCTCTGGGTGGGGTTAGCCTGACCATCGAGCCGGGCGAATTTGTGGCGATTGTTGGGCCGAGCGGGAGCGGCAAAAGCACCATCCTGAATATTATGACCGGGATTGACCGACCCACTTCGGGGACAATCAATGTCGGAGATAAAAATTTGGGCAAGTTGAGTGAGAATGCACTGGCCCGCTGGCGGGGCGAAAATGTTGGCATTGTCTTTCAGTTTTTCCAGTTGTTGCCGACCCTGACTGCTCTGGAAAATGTGATGCTGCCGCTGCACCTGCGCGGTTCCAAAGCCCACTACCAGGGCGAGGATCGCCGCAAAAAGGCCATGACTAACCTGCGTATGGTCGAACTGGCTGACCACGCCAGGCATCTTCCCAGGGAGTTATCCGGCGGCGAACAACAGCGGGTGGCAATTGCCCGCGCCCTGGCGAATGACCCGCCCATAATCGTGGCGGACGAGCCGACCGGCAACCTGGACTCAGTAACGGGCGAGCTTATATTTAAAATCTTCCGGCAACTGGCCGACGAAGGCAAGACAGTTATTTACGTTACCCACGATACGAACCTGGCCCGCCAGGCCCGGCGTTTAATCCAGGTCCGGGACGGCCTTATTCTGAGCGATGACCGGGTAGTAAATATATAGTATCCCCGGTCTTTACCTGCCCGGAGCGGACCACCGACCCATAAATCCCGGCTCTATTTTTACGGCTACGGGCCACCTCGCGCAAAATCAGGGGTGTTTCCTGGGCCGTGTCAGGGTCAAGAGTAATCATCATACAGCGGATATTCTGTCTTGCCATCCAAATCCGGGGACTGTCGGGCCGGTCGCCAAGCTGCAAAACTTCTCCCAACCATTTATCTTCTTCAAAAGGTTCTGCCGCGAAAGTTTCAACGAATAGACTGGGCCGGAAACGACGCGGGTCTAATGCCAGTTCGGTCTGTTCGCCAAACCGCTCAATCGTCGCAAGGCTAATAATTGATACCGGTGAATCATCAAACAGACCATGTTGGACTGGCGATAAATAGGCTCCTTCAGGATACCTCTTTTCCAGTTCGGCCAACAGTTCAGGGCTATCCACGGCAAAATCTTGCTGGTCCGGGGTCTTTACCCTGACTTCCGACTCCAGTGGCCGGGCCGGGTCGGTAAAATATGGCGTATAGCACATCATCTCGTGTATCTGGCGAGAAGTCAGCCAGGGAAAGTCAGAATGGTTGTCGACCCGCACAAAAGCAAAGCGCCGGTCGCCCGCAAAACCCTGTTCAGTCAGCAATACTTCGTCCAATTGATGCCCGTGCATTGATTTCACCGGGTAACGAAAAAGAGCCTTAATTACTCCAACCGCCGTAATTCCCATCTTTCTCCTTAATTCTATTCACGCTACCACAAATTTTTGTCCAAATTATTACCTGATTTTAGTACCTGCTCACCCTAACTGCAAACAGGCTCTTTATTGAATGTTTCAAAAGCCCTCAAAGTTGATAAAACCTCGACTATTAGTTAGAATCTTCCCAAATGCACTGCTTCAAAACTTACTGCTCATTATAATTTTGTATTTAAGGAGATAACATGGCCGTTTTGGATTTGGTAATTAGAGGTGGGGAAATTATCAACGCGGAGGGGTCCAACCGGGCTGACATCGGTATCGCGGACGGTATTATCATGCAAATCGGTGGCGAGATGACCGCCGAGCGCGAGATTGACGCACACGGCAAGTTGTTATTCCCAGGCGGTATTGATGCTCATGTTCACCTGCGGACCCAGCCCGCCCCCTCCGAAGAACCTATCTGGGTAGATGATTTTACCAGTGGCTCGGCGGCAGCCCTGGCCGGTGGAGTGACTACAGTCGGCAATATGACCTTCATCCCGGCGGAGGAAATGCCACTGGCGGGATTGCAACGGGAAGCGGAGGCAGCCAGCCAGCAGGCCATCGCCGATTTCTTTCTGCACCCGATAATAAGCAACCCAACACCCCAGGTTTTGGATGAAATTCCGCGCCTGCTTGAAGTTGGCTGCAACAGCATCAAGATATTCACGGTCCTGCCAAAATTTGATGAACACGTCCAGGGCTATCTGGAAGCGATTCGCCGGGCCGGAGCCAGCGGCCTTATCACACTGATTCATTGCGAGGACCACAGCCTTATCGAGGACGCTACGGCCCAGCTTACGGATGCTGGTCACGCCGCGCTGTGTTACTTCCCTGAAAGCCGCCCGGTTATCGCGGAAGTGGTGGCGACCCAGCGGGCCGTAGCTTTCGCAGAAGCGACCGCCTCACCGGTTTATATCGTGCATCTCTCATCAAAACGCGCCCTGGAAGTTTGCGCCGAGGCCCAATCACGAGGCGTGCCGGTCTATGTCGAAACCAGGCCGCTCTACCTCCACCTGACCAGCGAACGCTTTAACGAAGCGGACGGGGCCAAATACGTTGGACAGCCGCCCCTGCGTGAACAACCGGACGCGGAAGCGCTCTGGGCCGGTATCGCGGAGGGTACAATTCATACCGTCTGCACCGACCACGCGCCCTGGATGTTGAAAG
>JAYSYV010000643.1:0-15255 GCA_043727245.1 Chloroflexota bacterium
GGTTTCGGGTTCCTTCAATTCGGCAAACTGCAATAGCAGTCGGCGGGTTAAATGGCCGTTGCCCATCAAGTTATCGCAGGACATAATGGTGAAAGGCTGGCCCTGGTTCAACCTGCGCTGGCGGGCTGCCGCAAATAGATAACCCAGGGCCGACTTTGGCAGGGCATCTCTGGCTAAATCAGCCCGAATTACAGGATGGTCCAACTCAAGCTCACCGGTTGCAGTGTAGTAATAGCCTTTTTCGGTGATGGTTAGCGAAACGATTTTGATCTCATCCGAGGCCAGTAGATTAATTACGCCGGTTGGGTCTGCCGGGGCGTGGGATATTTTCTTGATGGACCCGACGACTTTAATAGTATCTTCTGTACCGGAACGCTCGGTCAGGGTATATAGATTATCCTGGGAGTGCATGGCTTCAATAAGAGGGTGGTCACTCTCCAGACAGCCAACCGCATGAATCATCCAGTTCTCGGCATGATTTTGTAAATAATTATTTATGAAAAGAGCCTGATGGGCGCGGTGAAAATTACCCAGGCCGATATGGGCGATGCCGCAGCCTAAATTTACCCTATCGTAGCGAGGGGAAATCGCCGGACTTGGTTGAGAGATTGCCTGCTGGACGGTTATCAATGGTTTCGATGCTTCCATTTGCGTTTGCTCCTGGTAGGTGAGGTTGGTCTTAAAGCCCGGTCACGTATCTAAATTTAGCTTAGTCAGTTCTAAATATACTATAACATACCCCCTTGAGTGGCTAAAGCTAGTTGGGCTTAAATCACATTAACCGGAAGCGAAAGACCCTGGTCAATCGCCTCACGGACCGACTGAGACACTTTTCCTTGCCCGTTTCATAATAAATTGACCTGACCTTAGGGATCGAGGACACCGTTAGTGCTGTAGGTATAGGATAGAAAAGCCGCTTTTATGGTCGTGCCATTTTTGCTAAAGGTCAGAGTTTGATAAAGCTGGTGGGGCTGGTTCCAGCGCGTCGTACCCGTAATGAAGCAGCCCGACCTGACCGAGCGTGTTGAGGGTGGCATCTACCCCGGAAGGGCCGGTATCAATAGCGTGATTGTTGGCGGTTGAAACTAGGTCCACCCCGGCGTTTTTAAGAGCGGGGGCCAGGGTCGGGTTATAATTGAAGTTGGGATATTCCGAACGCGGTACGTTGGGATTGGCGTTGCCTTCAAAGTTAGCATAAGTCAGGTCTGCGGTATAGACAAATTCAGGACTTAATGCTAATATTATGTATAACTTTTCTGCTTTTTCGTAAAAAGAAAATTTAACTTTTCTAAACTTATAGCTAGACAATACCAAGGGTTATCTACCCCTTATTGAGAGAAAAGATTTCTGAATTATCTAGCATTGTCAAAACCGGAATTTGGATACTACCAGGGGTGATTTCGACTCCCTTTTGATTTATTTGAGGCTTCGCGCCTGGAGTAAATTTGAACAACCTTAAATTCGCAATTTAGCTTTATTAAAGAGGAGCTACATGACCCAGATTTTATTCCGCAACTGTGGTTTGTTGGATGGCACTCATTCGGAAATACGAGAAGGTTTTGATGTACTGGTTGTGGACGAACGTATCCAGGAAATCAGTGACCACCCGCTCAAGGCTCCTAATGCCCAGGAAATAGACCTACATGGCCGGACGCTTATGCCTGGCCTGACCGATGCCCACGTTCACGTTACGGCGGTGGACGCAAACATAGCCACTCTGGAAGACCTACCGCCCTCTCTGCTAACCGCTAAAGCCAAAGTGCTGATGGATAAAATGTTAATGCGCGGATTTACAACCGTCCGCGATGCCGGGGGGGCAGACTGGGGTCTGGCCGAGGCCGTTAGCCTGGGATTATTCAAAGGGCCGCGCTTGCTTTTCTCAGGCCATCCTTTGAGCCAGACGGGCGGCCACGGCGACAGCCGCAACAAGAATAACAGTTACGAGGGCTGTGCCTGTGGAATTTCCAATTCTTCACTTAGTCGCCTGGCTGATGGGATAGATGAAGTTCGTAAGGCTGCCCGCGATGAATTACGTAAAGGGGCGACCCAGATAAAAATAATGGCTTCAGGTGGAGTAGCCTCTCCGACAGATCATGTTGCCAATACTCAATATTCGCTGGAGGAAATCCGAGCCGTGGTCGAAGAAGCCGTAGCGGCCCGAACCTACGTAATGGCTCACGCCTATACTGCCCGCGCTATTAAACGCGCCCTGGAGTGCGGCGTGCGCTCGATTGAACACGGCAACCTGATTGACCAGGAAACCGCCGAGTTAGCGACCAAACTGGGCGCTTTTGTGGTTCCGACTATGGTAACTTACCAGATGCTCCACAAATTAGGCCGCGAAATGGGCTTACCTGCTGTCAGCCAGAATAAAGTGAACGATGTGCGCGAGGCGGCTTTTGTAGCCCTGGATATTTTGAAAAAGGCCGGGACCAAAATCGGACATGGTAGTGACCTTCTGGGAGATATGCACGAATACCAATCGCTGGAATTTTCGCTCAAGGGAGAGGTTCTTTCCGCGCACGAAGTCATCCAATCGGCTACTCAGACCAATGCCGAACTTTTCAATATGACAGGGGAAATCGGGGTTATTGCCCCCGGTGCTTTGGCCGACCTGCTGGTCATTGAAGGCAACCCGTTAAAAGACCTTAACCTGTTGCAAGAACAGGGCCGTTTTATGTCGGTTATCATGCAAGGCGGAAAGTTTGTTAAAAACGAACTAAAGTCGTAATAGGTTCAACATTGAAAGTTGAACGTATTACAGGGTTCTGCTGAGTATCGGTTGGTAGCCAGGCGGATTTGATAATTGGGTTATTATCAATCAGCTATTTACCATGGATTGCACATTTAAGACGTGTTTAACGTTATCGGTTCACCGTTGAACATTTTTTATACAGTCCTCGAATTACAAGTTAAAAATTAAGTGGGAGGAGAATCTATCTTAATGGATAAGTACAAACACATGGTTTCCCGTCTGCGTTCTTTCTCAACGCTGGGCGTGTTAAGCCTTGTAATGAGTCTTTTATTGTTAGCCTGCGGTGATAATACACCTACATCACCGGCGGCTGCCACTTCGGCGGCTCCTGCTGCGACAACTGCTGCTGCTGCGACAACTGCTGCTGCTGGAACAACAGTGGCGGCAACTACTGCTGCTACCGGAACAACTGCGGCGGCAACCTCTGCAGCGGCGGCGACTACGGCTGCTGCTGGGACTCCCGCCAAAACGGGTGGGATTCTTAAAGTTGGCGTGACCCAGGATGCGGTTGGTTTCGACCCGCACCTGACAAATGCCACGGCTTCCTATCGCGTTCTGGAAAATGTTTATAGCGGTCTGTTGCGCTTCAACGAGAAGTTGGAAGTTCAACCCGACCTGGCGACCGAGTATACCCAGAATGACCCGCTGACCTATACCTTCAAGTTGCGTAAAGGCGTTAAATTCCATAGTGGCCGCGAATTCAAGGCTGCGGATGTGATTTATTCGCTCAACCGCATCAAAGACCCGGCTACGGCTTCGCCCCGCGCCCCGCAATTTACGTCCATCGCCAGTATGGAGGCTCCTGATGACTATAGCGTGGTGATTAAGCTGAAAACACCTTATTCGCCCCTGATTTCGGTCCTGGCCGATAATACTTCTGCTATTGTGGCGAAAGAAACCGTTGAAGCTAACGGCGGCAAATTGGACAAAGTTACCAACGGAACCGGGCCTTTCAAACTGACCGAATACGTCCCGAATACCCGCATTGTCCTGGTAAAGAATGCCGATTACTATGTTTCCGGCCAGCCTTACCTGGACGGTATAACTTTCACCCCAATCCCGGATGATACCGCTCGCAGTACGGCGGTCCGAACCGGGGCGGTGGATTTTGTGGAGTACGCACCGGCCAAAGACCTGGCAATATTCAAGCAGGATACCAAGCTGGTTGTTACCGGCGACGCTAACAACAACGTGCGCTTCCTGGCCTTCAACCTCAAAGTTAAGCCTTTTGACAATGTGAAGGTGCGCCAGGCGATTGCTTATGCGGTAGACCGCCAGCAAGTCCTGGACGCAGCCGTAAGTGGCGCGGGTACTCCTCTGACTGCCGGACCGTATCTGCCAGGTTTCTGGCCGGGCTTGCAGCAGCCTATTTACAAGCAAGATATCGCCAAAGCAAAAGCCTTATTGGCCGAAGCGGGCTATCCTAACGGCTTTACGGCCAAGCTGAAAAACACTCCTACCTACAGCTTCCTGGGTAATGCCGGAATCGTGGTCCAGGAGCAGTTGAAAGCAGTTGGGATTAACCTTGAAATTGTTTCGTTGGAGTGGAGTGTGTTCCTGAAAGATTACCTCGCCAAAGATTTCGAGGCGGCAGTCAGCGGTTACAGCGGTTTTGTAGACCCGGACACTTCCCTTTCAGGCACTTACGTTACCGGCAAGCAAAACAATTTCATGAGTTATAGCAACCCTGAATTTGACAAACTGGTCGAACAGGGCGCTTCTATCAGCGACCAGGCTCAACGGGCTAAGATTTATCAGCAAGCCCAGACCATCCTGGTGAATGATGCTCCTATGGTCTTCCTTTATGCGGCCAATCAGTACGAAGCGATGCAAACTTACGTCAAAGGTTACTTGCACTATCCTAACGGATCGCATTTAAGCTTCCGCCAGGTATCACTCAACAAATAAGGGAGGGTTGGAGATTTCAGGAATAGCGCCTCAGAGAAGTTACTCTGTAGCGCTATTCCTGAGTGAGCCGCAAACTTATGGGTAAATATCTTACAGTTAAGTTGCTGTCGGCCATCCCTGTACTGCTGGGAGTTAGCTTTATCACGTTCGCGCTGATAAGGTTGATTCCCGGCGACCCGATTCAGGTTATGCTTGGGCCGGAAGTCCAGGGTACACGCGCCGACGAAATACGCCACCTGTACGGGTTGGATCGGCCCTGGCCGGTGCAATACGTGGAATGGCTCTTTAATGCTCTCCAGGGCAACCTGGGAACATCTATCCGCAGTGGTTTGCCGGTCAGTAATTCTATCTTTGAAAAGATACCGATTACCCTGGAATTAACCTTTCTTTCTCTGGCAATCGGCCTCCTTATCGGGTTGCCCCTGTCGGTGTTAGCTGCCCAGAAACGCGGCAAGTTGACCGATGGTTTTTTAACCACGGTGGCCTTGCTGGGGATTTCAATGCCTGGCTTCTGGCTGGCTACTTTGCTGGTTTTGCTCTTTTCTTTGTACTTACGCTGGCTGCCAACGATTGGTTATGTAGGCTTTTTTGAAAACCCCTGGGACAATCTCAGCCACTTAATTCTTCCGGCGGTCAGCCTGGGCCTGGCTTTTGGCGCGACTATTATGCGCTTCACTCGCTCGTCACTCCTGGAAGTTTTCAACCAGGATTATATGCGGACGGCGCGGGCTAAAGGGTTGAGCCGGGCAAAAGTGACCTACACCCACGGTCTGAAAAACGCCCTCATCCCGGTGATAACTGTAACCGGTATCCAGGTGGGCCGTTTGCTGGGTGGGGCCGTCATTGTGGAGCAAATTTTCACGCTGCCCGGCCTGGGTCGTTATACCTTTGACGCTATTTCCACGCGCGACTACCCGGTGATACAGGGAACAGTGCTGGTCTTTACCCTGGTCTTTATTCTGGTCAATTTGTTGGTAGACATTATTTATGGACTGGTAGACCCCCGCATAAAGTTGTCCGAGGATGGGGCTGGTCGCCAGAAAGCTTGAACCTAATATGAGCAGTCAACTAATTCAGTCCGGGTCGGACAAAGCCCAGAAGATAGCAGTTTTACCGCCGAAGCGTTCCCAGAGTTACTGGCAGGGCATGGTTAAGCGCACGTTACACAGCCTCCAGGCGGTTATTGGCGGCCTGATTGTGCTGTTTTTCGCGCTGATAGCTATTGTTGGCCCGACCCTGGCTCCCAAGTCACCTACCGCCATGAACATGAAGCCAGGCCAAAGACTGGCTCCGCCTGGCGGCGATTTTTTATTGGGTACGGATGATTTTGGGCGCGATATTTTAAGCCGTATCTTGCACGGGGCCGGAGCTTCTTTCCAGGTAGGTATATTTTCGGTCGGTATAGCCCTTATTGCCGGGACAATCCTGGGACTGCTGGCCGGATACCAGGGTGGCAAGCTTGACTCGATTATGATGAGCCTGATGGACATTCTTTTTGCCTTTCCGGCGGTCCTGCTAGCAATTGCAATTATGTCGGTGCTTGGTCCAACCCTTAATAATGTAATTATTGCAATTGGGGTAGTAAATCTGCCGGTCTTTGTGCGGCTGACGCGCGGCTCAGTGCTGTCGGTGAAGAACCTGCTTTATATAGAAGCGGCTCGTGGTCTGGGCGTGCCGGGACCGCTAATTGCTTTCCGGCATATTCTACCCAATATTTTGGCTCCCTTGATTGTGCAGGCCTCGCTTACCATAGCGGCGGCCATTCTTACCGAAGCTTCTCTCAGTTACCTTGGCCTGGGCAACCCGCCACCGGCCCCTTCCTGGGGCAATATGCTGAGTAGCGGCTACGGGTTTATGGAAACCAGCCCCTGGCCGGCGGTCTTCCCTGGACTGGCAATAATGCTGGCTGTGCTGGGCTTTAACCTGCTCGGTGATGGCTTGCGTGATGCCCTGGACCCGACCATCAAAGATTAGAAATTGTAAGTCGGCAGAAGTTTAGTAAGCTGAATTTTATTCCTGTCTCAGATGAATATAAGCTGCAAGGCCGTGGTACAACCAGTACAGGCTTTGCAGCTTATTTTTATTTCACCTAATCTTTTTGAATTAGCTTCAATTTGGGTCTTACCGGACTCTGGCGGAGGCCAGGAATATGCAAAAAGGTGGGAACTATCAAAGTTATACTCCTCCGGTTGTGGCATTAACCCCGTTTGTTCCTGCGGGTAGAAGTTGCCCTGATTAAAGGCTGACAGGTTGGCAAAGACAAACACGCCCAGGAAATGTAAAATCAAGCCCATACCCCAACCAAAGAGCAAAATCAGGGTCGGCCCAATTGAAGGCGCGGCCTGTTGCATCCCGTAATAGCCCCGGCTAAAACCTCCACCGTAAAAATTGTTTGTAAGTTGTTATACAAGTGTTAAAAGTTGTAGGATAATTTCAAAAAGCCTTCCCAAATTCCATATTGAAATCAAGAAGGCTCTTTATAAAGTTTGTGGTTTTCGAGTAACTACTTTTTGGATTACCTGTGAAAAGTAGTTTTAAAACGTAGTATTGCCGGTGAAGGTGCAGCGGCCCACCCGCAGGGACGGCAGGTAGTAATTTGTCGTACCCATCCCGTTTGCGGCCCACCAGTCCTGGCAGGTCTTGGACTCCCCGAACTCCTCAACCGTACTCAAAAGTTCGAGGACGCTTTGTGTCAGGCGCATGTTTTTGACAGCAGCCACAATCTCGCCGTTTTCCACCAGGAAAGTGCCGTCACGGGTAGTGCCGGTGGCGACAACCCGGCGAGGGTCGGGACAGTGGGTATAATGCAACCGGGTAATTACCAGGCCGCGCTTCATGCCACGAACCAGTTCTTCGAGCGGCCTATCGCCCCCGGCCATTACGATGTGTTGAGGTATGGGGCTACTTTCTCCCAGGTTGTTCCAGGGAGTGGTCGCATGGCCGGTTGATATGAAACCTGGTGTCCTGGAGGCTGTAATCCGGTCGTAGACGACCCCGGTAGCCCTGCCGTTTACCACCAGTGGCACGGCCCGCGACTGTAGCCCTTCATAGTCAACCGGGAAAGGCATGGCGTAGGGGCTGGAGGGGTCTTCCCAGATGTTAATACTTTCGCCGGTTAGCTGTTCGCCAAAGCGCCCGGTCATGAAGGAGCGTCCGTCCTGCAACTGTTGCGCTCCGCAGCCGTGAATGACCATAAACCGCACTAAATCAGCCACGGTATTCGGCTCAAGTACCGCCGCGTAATCGCCGGGAGCTATTTCAATCTGGTTTTTGTTGAGCTGACATTTCAGAATGGCTGTCTTCGCTAAAGCCAGCGGGTCCAGGGTTGTGACATCCCGGCTCAACTGGTCGGCAAACCCGGCCTGATGTCCGTCAGCAGTTTCAATCAGACCCTTCAAATACCCGGCAGTTCCGGCTGCATAGGACCGCAAGCCCTGGGTGTTGACCACGGCTAATTCGTTCAGGGTATTTTTGTAAGTGCCATACCCTTCCAGGCCCGCTTCCTGGACCGGGGCGATTAACTCGCCAATAGTATTGGCCCGTTCTTCCGGGGTCTGGTAGGCCGTAGCGGCAAAGAAAGATGAGCCAACTTCGCCCGGTTTGTTTTGGCCTGGAAAAGTCAGCCCTTCGCTGCCCGGTTCGACATTCTGGCCGCTTTCGCCAGGGTTCGCGGCAAAGCCGGGATGCTGGCGGTTCGGCATTAGCCGGGCAATTTTAAGAGCCTGTTCGATGGTAGATTGGACGGTATCTTTATCCAGGGTATTACAGGCCATGCTGGCGACTGAGCCGCCAATAATAGCCCGCACCCAAAGGCGAGTATCGCGGTTGGAAACGTTCTGGTGAATCCGGTTGTGGGCAAAGCGAGTTACCGCGACCTGCTCTCTTTCCAGCACCAGTTCGACCTGGCCTGTTTTGACAGCAGCCGATTTGAGGAAATCTTCCAGCCGGTGTAAGGCTTCGGCCTGTCCCAATAGGTGGTAATTTGATTGTTCGTTCATTATTTGCCCTCCCTCTGCACAGTCAGGTCTTTTACCAGGAGCGGTGATGCACCATGAGCGACATGAGCGCTTTGGAGCGGTTCACCTTTGGCGCAGCCTAAAAAGCCCCACACCTTCCATTCTTCCGGCCCGGCTACCTTCAGGACATTGCCCCAGAAAACCGGGGTGCGTGATTGGAAACTTGCTCCTTTGTAGAGGCGACCAAGCTGACCGTTTTTGATTTCCTGGCAGATTTCGGCGCTAAAGTGAAAGTTCATGCGCTTGTCGTCCAGGCTCCAACTGGAAGGTGTTTCCAGGTATAGCCCGTCCTCAACCTCGGAAATCAGGCTTGTCAGGCTGCCCTGGCCCGGTTCGAGGCTGACATTGGTCATGCGAACAATGGGGGTACGCGACCAGGAGGAGGCTCGCGCCGCACCGCCGCTGGAGCCAAGGTTAAT
Source organism: Chloroflexota bacterium (assembly GCA_043727245.1). Classification (GTDB taxonomy): domain Bacteria; phylum Chloroflexota; class Chloroflexia; order Chloroheliales; family Chloroheliaceae; genus 54-19. Next base: position 9,099 of record JAYSYV010000643.1, read on the forward strand.
CGCCGAAGCGGTATCCCGCGAAGAAAGATAACCGACAAAAATACCGTCCTCAACCAGCGGAGTACGTTTGGCCGGAGTACCCTCATCGTCCCAGCCGAAAGTTCCCAGTGCGCCGGGGATGGTTGCGTCGGCGGTCAGGTTGACGGCGGGAGAGCCATAGCGGAATTGACCGCGCATCTGCGGTTCGAGGAAACTACCCCCGGCAAAGGCATTTTCGCTACCGAGTACCCGGTCTAATTCGGTCGGATGGCCGCAGGTTTCGTGGACCATCAGGCCCACCAGATTTGAGCCAAGTACAGCTGTGGTCGGCCCGCCCGGAACCGGATCAGCCGCAACAAGGTCGTGGGCTTCTTGCCCGACCCGCATAGCTTCATCTTCCAATTGCAAATCCAGGATGTATTCGTACCCGGCCTGGCCGAAATTGCCACCCCGGCCATAAGTGCGCTGGTAGCTGTACGGCCCTTCGACCGCAATAGCCGACATTCCGCCGCCTGATTCAGTAATAAACTGGCGCTGCCTGGCCCCTTCGGTATTGGCAAAAAACTTGAAGGAACGGAAAGCCTGCAAATGGACCTCGGAAACTTTCACCCGGTTGAAGCGGCGTAAGTTGGCTTCGGCTGAAAAAAGCATTTCCAGTTGCTCACGCGGTGGAACCTTAAACGGGTCAATCTGGACCGGGCTGCGGTACTCGCCGCTAACTTTAGATGGTTGTCCGTAGCTGGCAGCCTGACCCTTTGGTTGAACTCTGGCACTGGCGGCGGCCAATTGCAGAGCCTGGGCGGTAATTTCTTGCATGCTGCGGGCCGTTAATTCGGCGCTGCTGGCAAAGCCCCAGCCCGACCCTTTCCGTACATTCAAGCCCCAGCCATTATCTTCCCTCGACATCATTTTATTGATTTCGCCGTTTTTAACCCTGACCTCATTTTGCATTTCGGCCAGTCCTCGGACCTCGGCGTAATCAGCCCCAGCCCTCCGAGCTTCTTCAAGTGCTTCCATCAGTAATTCTTCGTTAAGTTTACGTTCGATTGGTTCTTGTTCGGCCATGCTTTTCCTTTTCTCTTTCGGTCTATCTTTATACTCTCCATACCGGCTACAGGTGGTCCTGTAGCCTGAAATTCAACGGTCTACTCGCCGGAACAACTTACCTATCTAGCAGGAGCAGGTATGCCAGCGGTGATGCGGCTTCAGTATTAGCAAAGTTCAAATAATTTTGAAAAGTAGAGAAAGAGTAACACAGAATTTATCACTTTGGCAATTACCCGGCTTTTTTCTTTCGATATTTTTATGATTAAACCCACTGTGTTACTTTGGAAAATCCGCAAAATCCGGTATAATAGTCCAAGTATCATGATAAATGCTAGAATTAATCCCTAAACAGAAGAAGGAGAAAAGTTGGAGACTAATGCCAATCCCAGGGTAGCCATTGTCACCGAGCTTGGGACGATTGAAGTTGAGATAGCGGCCTTTGCCGCCCCGATTACTGCCGCTAATTTTTTAAAGTATGTTGATGCGGGGGCTTTCACCCCTGGAATCTTTTACCGAACAGTTCTGCTGGACAACCAACCGGACAATGACGTTAAGATTGAGGTTATTCAGGGTGGGTTGGGTATGGATAAAATCACTGGTCCCGCCCGCTACGCGCCCATACAGCAGGAAACCACCCAGTTGACCGGATTGCGGCATCTAGACGGAACCATTTCAATGGCTCGTCTGGCTCCCGACAGCGCAACTTCCGAGTTTTTCATCTGTGTAGGCGATCAGCCTGAGCTGGATTTTGGCGGCAAGCGTAACGCAGACGGACAGGGCTTTGCGGCTTTCGGTTGGGTAACGAGCGGACAGGATATAGTTAGAAGCATTCAGGTTTTGCCGCACGAAAACCAGACTTTGACTCCCAATATTGCCATTCAGGAAATCCGGCGGGTGAATTAACTTAAAAGTTGGCTGATTCAGCCTGATTGCTGTGAATTTGACTGTTGCCTGGAATAAGTGACTAACTCCAAAGAGTTTTAAAAAGAGACGAGGGTACTGTTATCAGCCCTCCCTCTTTTATAGCTAGGTTTGCTACATATCCCTAAAATTATGTTTAATTTCAATGAGTTAAACTTCTACACAGAATGAGAAATAATTATCTATCACTTTGTCATTCTGAACCGCCGTCAGGAAACTCAGTGCCATGCTATAGTGATAAAACTAACTTCCAGTAAGTTCCGGCTCTGCTACAATTAGTTAGACATACTTGGATTAATTCGCCTTAGTATAGCCAACCCTTTTTATTTTTGCTACATTCAGGTCCAACTTTATACCAAAACTCCGGTTTCTCCCGATTTATATTTTTGGTTCAGTTTCCCAATAGAAAGGTCGCAAAATAGGCCTATTTCCTGTACTACTTTACAGAGTAGAAAATTAACTCTGATGGTACTGGCGCTAATGGTTGCTTTTGTGCTGGATGCCTGTGGCGAGGACACTCCGGCGGCTTCAAATGCCACTTCCACTACAACTGCGCCCGCTGCCACTTTAGCGTCAACCACACTAGCGTCAACTTCAGCTGTGACTACGGCCCAAACCAAAACTACTACTGCGGCTACTGTTACCGCCACCACACCTGCCGCTCAGAAAACGAGCGTTTCCACTACGACAGCTCCTGTTGCCGCCTCCGGTGCTACCGCCAAATGGTGTAGCTTCCTTACCAAAGATGAAGCCCAGGTTATACTTGAAGAACCGGCTTTAGAACCGACCCAGCGTGATGTCGGACCAAGCACTAATTGCACCTATAAACCGGTTAATACTGTTAACCTTAATTTTGTAGTTATCACATATTTTAACAGCGATTACACTCAGGCAAGCTTTGCCTCGACTGAACAAACAGTCGCTGACGCGTTGGGGATACCGGCTAAAGGGGTTAACGGCGTGGGAGATAAGGCTAACAGTTTCGATAGGCGTTTAGATGTTCTCAAAGGTAGCAAATACTTTGTGGTACAGGTTACTAATGGCCGTCTGAGTGTGGACCAGGCTGTTGAAAAAGCCAGGGCAGTTGCCTTAAAAGTAGTTCAAAAACTTTAGCTCTAACAATTTGCTGTCCTTTGTAAGTCGGTCGACAACCAGGCGTTCCTGGAAAAGAAATTCTTTTGAAAACTTTGCTGGTATTTCCAGACCTATAATTACTGTTTGGCTGTCCTATTGTATTAGGGGTCTATTTACATATCAACAAAATTAAGATCTTTGCTTTTAAGCCTGAAAATTTCGGGATAATTCACAATGTAAGCTCAAGTAAATTCCTAAAAGGAGAAAGAGAGTAGCGCATGATTTTTTCTAGCCGGGCTTCAATTAAAGTGGTACTATCATGGATTATCGAGTTAGAAACACTTCCTGCAATTGCTGTATCCAGAATCGGGTTTTGTGGTTCAGAAATTGAGCCGCTCGGTAAGCTTTTATCTTTGCTGTCTAACCGAGATTGGGCTTCTGGCAAATTCTTGTAAAAAGTGACGATAAATTCGCCGAGTTCCTTAAAAATCGGCCTGGGATGCCCCAACCGTGCCATTTCCTCTTGCATATACTTTATTCCACTGCCCATTCGTTCCATGTATCCGCCAGGTAAATCGCGTAATACGCCAGCCAGTACCGGGTTGCGTAGCTTTGATACTATCCTTCCCTGTTCCAAATCTTCCACTGTTAAGCCTGGAAGCAGTAATCCAGGGTTTCTAATCTCAATCCGGTCCGGGTAATAGAAAACCCGAATAGACTCACCGGTCTGGCTGTAGTCACGGTGAACGACCGCATTTACCAGAGCTTCCCGCAAAACTTCAAGAGGATATTCCGGCTCGTCCACCCGGTGAAACCCCTCCATCCTGGCCGGAATGGGCACATATTGCTTGAAAAAATTCTCTGCGCCATCAATCAATTCCCCTACCGAACCGCTAAGGATTCGTCGGTCAGCGTACCGGCGTGTTCCAAGGTTATCGGTGTAAAGCACACAGGTTATTTCAGCCTGGATAATAAAACGTTGGGGATAATTGCCAAACAAAAGCATTCTGGCATTGGTAGGTCGAAGGGTTTCTTCTCCAGTTCGAACCGCACAGTTTAAGCTTATTAACAGTTCTTCAAGATTGTCCAGCCGTCCCGCTTTTCTTATCTGGGCAGGGCGGGTAGCTACCAGTTCCCTTACCAGTTGTTCGTCCAAATCTGCCAGAGTAGCTTCTTCTACTGGTTTGCGTTCCCATGAAATAGTTCCTCGGCTGTAAAGATGGCTTTCAATTTCAGCCAATTCCATTGGAACCGTATGGCTTCCCCGTCGCACCCAGCAAACTCCGCTCACCTGGTATAATGTTCCATTATTTGGTGGAATTGTCGCAACTACAATATTTTGACCTTTTATTACATAATTTTCAGGCTCTTGAGGATTAAGTACAATGGTAGGTTTGCATAACCTGGTAGCTTGCAAAATAGTATCAATGGCATCGCCGACATTCTTTAAGCCAACTAGTTCCAGTGTTTCATCTTTCACCCCTAAAATAAGATAACCGCCTCCGGTATTGGCAAAACCGCAAAGTCGCTGGGCTACCTCGGAAGGGCGTGGTGGTACAATTTTAAGTTCTACTTTTGAACTTTCACCACCCTCGATTAATTCCAGTAAAGTTTTTGTATCCATATTACTTTTAACCTGAAGTATACGGCTAATTTTTCTCTGCTACATTAAATCCCGTCACTATTATAATTTAATCCCGTCATGTGAAGGGTTTCTGAAGGGATTTAGCCAGATGGTTGCCTTGCATGAAGAAGATGACGGGATTATATAAAAGTATAGGCCATTTCAAGCGCATTATTGGTTGGTTAATGAGTCCAACCAAAATGAGCTAAAGGGTGGAAAAGACCTGGACGCACCCGGCAGATAACCGGGAGTGGCTCATTTCCGCAGGTTACAAAGTTCTGTCCGAAAAGGGCCAGGAGGCGACTGCTGTGAAGGAAGTCGCGTACATTGCCGGGTTTTCCCCTGGCCTTTTCCACTACGACTTCCCTCGAATGAAGCACTCTGAGATTATAATTGGTTAGAGTCGGGCCTGGATTTCCCCTACTGCCTTTATTGCGGCTGAGGAAACTGGTCCCTGGGAGGTGGCAGTATCATCGTCCAGTACTGGCTGCAGGTGGGTCAAAGACTCGCGATCACCTATCTCTCCCAGTATCAGGCAGGTATTATAGCGTACTGCCGCGTCGGGATGGTAAAGATACTCTGTCATTTGCCGGGCGATGCTATTACCAAACAAGGGTAGTAGCATAACAGCCGCCTGCCTTTGCGGTTTGAGTGGGCTGGGCATTACGGTAAAGCAGCTTTCGAGTAGAGTTTCCCGGCGTTCCCTTGGAGATAGTTCCTCGTAATAATGGGCATCCTCGTGCTTGTCTTCCCAGTAAAGATCATTTTTCTTCTTGGCCTGATAGCCCTGCTCTTCCACCCGGCCCAATAGTTCCTCGGCAAAGCGGTTTCCGGTTATAGTTGCCAGCGGATCTGACTTGATTTTACCGGCCTGCGTCTGCTTCAGCAAGAGATTTAATATTTCTTCTAAAAGAAAGATTATTTCATCGTCATCATCGCCATCGTCATCGTCGTTAATGTCCTCATTAAAGTTCTGGTTGTTTTCCATAATGGCGGCCAGGGTCGCAATATCAACATTACTTAAATCCCTGGTCCCGCGTCTATTCCCGCCACCACCAAGACTTTGCTCCAGCACTGCCAGCATAGTGTTACCCAGGCCGCCCGTGGCAGGTAAAGACTCTGTCAGGATCCCTCTCGGAGACAGCGAGCTTAATTTTATTTCTTTCCCAAAAGCTAAACCGAATTTTTCCAGGTGCTGCCTGAACTCCTCAAACTGGTCTAGCCGGACCAGCGCCAGACCCGGCCCGATCCGACCGACTAACGCGCCATTTAACTCCGGCACTGCCAGTATATCGTCCAGCAGTTCCGAGTGCGGCACCTGTAGAGCTATGACAGCTTCCTGCCCAAGCTGAGTTTGTTCGCCGTCACCGTACTCGCCGAGCCAGCCTTTGAGAGCCAGGCGAGTTTCGGCGGGCAGAGATACGGGCGGGCGTTGGGTAGCCCTGGGTGGAGGTGGGGGAACGGCAAAACGAGATTTTGAGTTTGGGGCATTAACGACCGTAGCCGGTGCAG
>JAYSYV010000644.1:0-5038 GCA_043727245.1 Chloroflexota bacterium
TTTTAGTTTTAAGCCGCCAGGTGAAGATTGTAGCCGCCAGCAGAGCTACTGTCACTAAATTTTCCCAGGCGAAAGTCGAGGTAATTGCCAGCAGATGCAGCGGCCAGGCCAGAATAAGCAGCCCCCACCACAGCAAGCTCCAATGGAATTTAGACTGACCCTGCTTCGCGGCAGTTCGCTCGATTTGCCGGAGCTTGAAGAAGCAGAAAAGCAGCGGGACTAGCAGCAGGCAAAAATCGTAACTGCGAGTGTAGGGAGCGGCCAGCAGGTTAAGGCCGATAACCAGGGCCAGCAGGAAAGTAAAATCCCGCACGTTATTTCGGTGCAGCCACCACATGACCAATGCCGCCAGACAAATTAGACCGGCCATAAACAAATATACTGGCGTTACAAATTGGCTGCCGGTTATAAGAGCGGCCACACTCCGCACTGAGGCCATTTCGCTATCGAACTGGGGAGTATAACGCCCACCTGCCGAGCGCAACCATTCCCCGACCCAGCCCGGAAAGACCCCGAAACTATAAATCCCCAGAACCACGCAACCCACCCCAAAACCCAACCAGCGCCGGTAAGTCACCCGGTTTAGCCAGCTTACTTTAGCCTCGCCCGCATCGGAGGCAGTCATCAGCGTAGGCACGACCAGCAACAAGGGCAAGGTCAGGAAGAAAAGCTGAGGTTTGAGCAGCAGCAGCACCGCCACCAGTCCGGCCAGGAATGGTCGCCCGGTCCGGCTGCAATAATAAGAGATAACCGTCACTCCCAGCATCAGGATACTCACGTTATTGAGAATCATGACCTCGAAGGAATAGCGCCAGAACACCACCAGCAGAAGCGTTTGCAGCAGCACCGGCGGGGTAAAGCGCTGCCCGGTCAGCTTTACGATTAAATAAACCGCCAGGGCCAGCACTAGCTGACTGAAGACCAGCCAGACCAGGGAAGCCAGATTGAGAGGTAGAGCCGCCAGGGGCATAAAAAGCAGGGTCAGGAAGAAGGGGCTGAGGAAAATGTCCGAATCCCCTCCGGCGGCATTGGCGAGGCGGTGAAACAGGCTTCCTGGCGTGAAGTCGTAGGGGTTGCCGCCCTGCCAGACCGTCCGCGCCCCACTCCAGAAAACGCTCAGGTCGTTATCGGGGTTCGGAATATCCAGCCGTTTGACCGGCATAATATAAGCAAGGTCCAGCCAGACCAGCACACTCAGGCTACCCAGTACGAGCAAAGCCGCCGCCAGGTAATTCTTACTTCGATAAATAGGGAGAGGGCGAAGCTGGTTGGAGGGCAATTGCATGGGCTATTTTACACCCAGCTTCTTCAAGGCGTTGGCGGCGGCATCCTTAACCTGGGGGTCGGCTGAAGTCAGGGCTTTTTCGTAAGCGGCGCGGGCCTGGGGCAAATTGACCAGTTCCTCGTAGACCTGGCCTTTGTTCAGCCAGGCCGGACCGTAAGCCGGTTGCAGTTTGAGGGCTTCGTCATATTGAGCCAGGGCCAGGTCGCGTTTGCCCTGGGTCCGGTAGACGTTCCCCAGTTCAAAATGCCCTTCCACGAAATTTGCTTCCTGCTGGACCGCTTTTTCCAGGGCCGCCTGGGCCTCGTTGGCCTTGTTGAGGAAGGCATAGGACCGGCCAATCCAGTAATTAGTCCGGGGCCAGTGGTCATCCAACTGCTGGACTCGCTGGAAATGCTTGATAGCCGAATCGAAGTCGCGCTTGCTGAAATAAAGTTGGGCTAACTGGAAATGAGCGCTAGTATTCGGTTCATACAGCGAGAGCGATTTTTCGTAATCGCCAATCGCCCCGGCTAAATCCTGACGTTTAGCGGCCAGGTTGCCCATTTCGGCGTAAAGATAGGGATTGTTTGGGTCACTCTTTCTGGCCTGTTCAAAACTATCGTTGGCAGCATCAAACTGGCCCAGGGCTTCTTGAATCTGGCCTCTTAGCAGGAAAGCGTCCGACCAGTTCGCCTTAATTTGGATAGCCTGGTTGACATCAGCCAGGGCCGGGTTGTACTGCTGCTTGCCCAGGTTAGCCGCCGCCCGCCCGAAAAGAGCTTCGGGGTAATCCTTACGCAAGCCAATCGCAATATTGTAGGCCGCTATCGCCTGGTCAAATTCGCCCCGGCCCCGCCGCAAATCACCCAGCACCACCTGGGCTTCCGGGTTTTTGGCATCGAGTTTAGCGGCATTTTGGGCCAGTTGCAGGGCATCATCAGCCTTGCCGCCCTGCCGGACCAGCACCGCCGCCAGGTGGTTATAGGCATTGACCATCCCCGGAACCAGTTCAATGGCCCGGCGGTAGTGGGTTTCGGCGCGGGCCAGGTCGTCTTTAGTATTCTTGCCTTCATAGAGCAAAGCCAGGAAGTAATGAGTCAGTCCGTCCTTGTCGTTAATCGCCAGCGCTTTGCTATAAGCCGCTATCGCCTCGTCAAGCTGGTTTAACTGGCTGTGAACCCGGCCCAGCTTGACCCAGGCTTCGGCGTAATTCGGATTGATTTTGACAACCTGTTCCCATTCGGCCATCGCGCTTTTAGCATCGTGCTGGTTTTCGTGATAGATAATCCCGGCGTAGAAATGGGCCAGGGCATAGTCGGGATTGAGCTTTAGAGCCTGGCTGAACGAGGCCAGGGCTTCCTGCCGCCGGTTCAGGTTGAAAAGCGACAGCCCTTTTTGCAAGTGGGCTTCGCCCAGGTTCGGGTTCAACACTAAAGCCCGGTCAAAGTAGTTTATGGCCTGCTGCAACTGCAAGTTGCCTTCCTGGGCTGCACCCGCCGCCAGATAAGCCGTGGGATTATTGGGCGCGATTTTAATAGCCGCGTCTGCCGCCACTACCGCCTCCGGGAACATCCCGAACTGGAATTCCAGGGCGGAAAGGGCCAGGTAGCCCTGAACCCGGTTTTTATCCAGGTTGATAAATTCGACATATTCGTTGACGGCTTCCTGTTTCTTGGCCTGGCTGGCATAGCGTTTTGCCAGGATATCGTGATAGCGGAAGCGCCGGTTGAGGTCTGTTTCGAGGTCTTTGGCTTTGCGGTAAAAAGGTTGGGGGTCGCCATCGCCGGTAAAGTCTAAAAACTCACCGTAATAGAAATTCGCTTCGGGGCTGTTAGGGCCATAGTGGAAATTTGCGTCCGGGTCGTTAGCTTTGGGTTCGATTATTTCTTTCAGGCGCGGCCCGGCTTCCTCGTAAGCGGTCTTTTCACTCTTAACCCAGCGGACCATCCGGTCGAATGGGTTGCCCACGTCTTTACCCTGGATACGGGTCATTCCCAGGAAAGTTCGGGCGATACCAAAGCGCAATTTTTCCAGGTTTAGCTGGCTGTCGCGGGCGCGGGCATCCCAAACCGCCGCCAGGGTCTTATTGCCGTTCTGGTCCAGGTTTTGCCAGCGCTGGCGGTTGTCGGTCTGCTGCTGGCTTACCCGACCTTCCCCGGCCCGAAAAGCTTCCATAGCCGAATTAAGGGCAGCACTATCCGCCGCCCGGTCGTTTTTAGCCAGGTAAGCCATGCCCTGCCAGTAATAGATTTCGAGATAATTGGGGTCCAACTCCCGTGCTTTGGCTAAATTAGTAATCGCCCCGGCGTAATTACCCTGGTAATAGTTAATCCGGCCCAGGTTTTGATAGACCGCCGCCGATTTGGGATCCAGTTTGAGAGCGCTGAAAAGCCGATTCTGGAAATCGTCCAGGACCGGAGGGCGAAACTCCGCGTCGGTCCGGTCCAGCAAGAACTGGGCGTAATTGGCAAAGATTTTCGGCAGCTTGTCGCTATTTTTCAGGGCCAGGTCAAAGCTCTGGTTAGCTTCGGGATAGTTGCCCTGGAAGTTAAGGGCCACGCCCCGGTTGTTGTGGACGATGGCTGGTAAGACCGGGATGGGTAAGCTCTTGCCCTGGGCGGCCTGGTTGATAGCAATAAGCTGGTTGTAATCCTCGACCGCCTCGGCGTACTTGCCAAAAAGAAAGAGGGCATTACCCCGCAGCAGCCGCAAGCTCGGTTCGTTCTCAGGCTGATTTTTGCTTATAAGCTGGGTCAGGTCAGCGATAGCCGTATCGTAATTGCCAGTGTAATAAGCGTTGAGTGCGGCTAGAAACTGGGCCAGCGGCAGCCGGTCGGGATTGGTTTCACCCGGTAAAGCCGTGACGAACGTAACCTGCTCCGGGTCGAAAAGATAGCGGTCCACCAGTTGCCGCCCGCGCCCGACCGGCGGGTCAAACGGCCCGTTGGGCTGCAAAGTCAGGCTTATATACAGCCGCTTGGTGGCCGGGTCGTGATAGCCCCAGACCAGAATATCGTCCTGGTTCTGGCGGGCGAGTTGCTGGGCCGTGGCCGGGTTACTGATATTATCGTTGGTATAGGCCAGTTCCAGGTTAGCCAATTCGCCGGTAGCCAGCAGGTTCGCTCCCAGGCTCCTGGCCCAACTCTGCCCCTGCGAATTATTATAACTATAGCTGGCTCCCTCGCCAAACTGGTTAAACTGAATCACAAACTTTTCAAGTGGGGCTTTACGGGCAAAAGCGGTCAGGTAAATTATCAAAGCCACGATTATTAGCAGCATTACCGCCGAAATAATCCCTGCCGCCAGGGCCAGCGGAGGATTGCGGAACCGGATACCCTGCCGCCGGGGACCGCCACGCCCACCCAGGCCGCGTTTGTTGGGGTCGTAGGTCGCTTCGACTACCATTTCGCGAGGCCGGTACGGGCCTTCTGCTAAGACACCGGTCCGAGGAACAGGTCGGGTCATTATGCCGGGTAGGTCCGGCTCGTCATCTTCATCTAACTCTTCGTCTGCATCTTCAGCCAGGTCATCGAACGGCGAAGTCCCTATTATACGCGGTCCCGCCGCAATCCCTCCACCAGAAGCGCTAAAAGGCCGCTGCTGCCGCAAAGCATCTCCGATACTCTGAGGACCGTCTGCCAGCGGGACTGTTTCCTGTTTCAGCTTACTGAAATAAGCCGGACTTTCCGGCTCCAACTCAACCTCATCCTCGTCTGTATCGTCCTCTTCCAGGTCTGAGGGCGCTAATAGGGGCCGGACGGGTGGTATCTCGCG
>JAYSYV010000645.1:0-15225 GCA_043727245.1 Chloroflexota bacterium
AAAATCGAACACTTTATCATTCTGTGGTCCGCTGTACCAGCTAATACTTATAGTGAAGCTCAGGCAGTCCTCAGAATCCCCGCCCCAGTGGGATACCGTAAAGGTCAAGATTTGCCCCAATCTCAGGCTGGCTAGGGTTGACCTTGAATCGTTCCCTTGTTTATTGCTACTGTTTATCGGACCGGGGATTCCCTCCTCGGCTCGGAATGGCATAGCAAAAGCGATGACTAATTTGCCAAATCTACAACCAATCAAATGCTGTGTGACAAAGCACTATCCCAGACTATACCTGATTTCAAGCGTTATTTTACCCTATAAGGTACGGTCTGGAAAACGAAGGCATTGAGAGAGCGAGATTTTGCTGTTACTACCTTCTATTAGTATATATTTTACAAAATTGTAGTGACAAATTAGTACAAATTGTATCTTTTAACCCTTGTAAAAAATTGGTTAATCGGCTAAAATAGTTGTAAGCAAAGATGCCCGTTAGTTTGGAAACACCATAGACACAATTACTTCCCACCAGAGCTGTGTAAAATCTTTTTGAATATTTCAATTAAGGTAGCTCTGGGCTTTTCGTATCCGGGGAAGTTATTGCACTTGCATATCAATTTTTCTTTTTCCTCACGCTTTCCTCAGTGCCGAGGATACCTGCCTGGAAGTTCAGGAACTCCCGGTTTGTTACGCGAACCGATACCACAGGCACTCTAAATTTATTCAAAAATCTGGCAAAGTAGCCCACATAGTTAAACTTACCCGTGGTTCACGCAGTGCGTGCTAGTTCGCGTTAGGTCGCGAACTTCTTAGAGGTAGGAGGTCGATTTGAACCTGAAAAAAGTGGGACTGCCGCCCAAACAAGGGCTTTATGATCCGCAGTATGAAAAAGACGCTTGTGGAGTGGGGTTTGTAGCTAAAATAGATGGCACACCGTCGCACGATATAGTTATAAAGGGTATTACTTTATTAAGTAATCTGGAACACCGGGGCGCGACCGGGGCGGATGCTAATACCGGGGATGGCGCTGGTATCCTTATTCAATTACCGGACAAATTCTTTCGCAAAGAAGCCGCCCAAAATGGCCTGGCTCCTCTACCGGCCCGTGGAGAATATGGCGTAGGCATGGTTTTCCTGCCTAAACAAGAGGGTGAACCCGGCCCTTTTGAAGCTCTCATTGGGCAGGCTATAAAAGATGAGAATTTAGAGTTACTGGGCTGGCGCACCGTCCCGACCGATGGTTCAAAAATTGGTGAAAAGGCCCGCCAGAGTGAGCCGTATGTCCGGCAGGTCTTTGTGGGGGCCAAAAATTACCAGGACCAGGACTGGCTGGAACGCCGCCTGTACGTCTTGCGTAAAGTAATCGAAAACCGGGTCGAGCAATGTGGTAGAGATGGCGAAGACCACTGTTGTTACATTTCCAGCCTTTCGACCCGTACCATAATCTACAAGGGTCTTTTGACCGTTCCCCAGCTTTCCTTTTTCTACCCCGACCTGACAGACCCAGAAATGGAAAGCGCTCTCGCTTTAGTCCACCAGCGCTTTAGCACCAACACCTTCCCGACCTGGGACCGCGCCCATCCTTATCGCTACATCGCCCATAACGGTGAAATTAATACCCTGCGCGGCAACTCCAACTGGATGAATACTCGCCAATCCCAATTTACCAGTGACCTGCTGGGCGACGATGTAACCAAGCTCTACCCGGTAGTTGTGCCGGGCGGCAGCGATTCAGCTTCATTCGATAATGTGTTGGAACTGCTCGTCCAGACTGGCCGCGACCTGCCCCACGCCATGATGATGATGGTTCCCGAAGCCTGGGAAACTCAGCCGAACATGGGCCAGGCCAAAAAAGATTTTTACGACTATCACCAATCTTTGATCGAACCCTGGGATGGTCCGGCGGCTATCTCGTTCACCAATGGCCGGGTAATCGGGGCGACCCTCGACCGCAACGGGCTGCGGCCTGGCCGCTATATTGTCACAAGGGACGGCCTGGTAGTGGTCGCCTCAGAAGCGGGCGTGCTGGATATTCCGGTGGAAGATGTGGTCCGCAAAGGCCGCCTGGAACCGGGCAAAATGTTCCTGGTAGACCTGGAGCAGGGCCGCATTATCAGCGACCAGGAGCTTAAAAACGACATTGTTAACCATAAACCTTACGGCGAGTGGCTGGCTAAAAACAAACTGCGCCTGAGCGACCTGCCGCCTATCGAGAATTACCAATCTGCCGCCCACGATGCAGGGGCTTTACTGCTGCGCCAGCAAGCTTTTGGCTATACTTCGGAAGAATTACGATTGCTGCTGGCTCCTATGGCCGCCACCGGCGAGGAAGCTATGGGTAGTATGGGCAACGACACACCCCTGGCGATTCTTTCCAAACGCTCCCAGCTACTTTACAACTATTTCAAACAGTTGTTCGCTCAGGTGACAAATCCACCGATTGACCCCATCCGGGAAGAACTTGTTATGTCAATCTCGGCCTCAGTTGGAACTGAGTTAAACCTGCTGGAAGAAACCGCCGAACACTGCCGCCAGTTGCACATGCCCCTGCCGATTTTAACTTCCTACGAGATGGAACAAATCCGCAAGGTTGACCAGCCCGGTTTCAAGACCTGCACTCTGTCACTGACTTACCCGATTAAAGATGGACCAGCGGGCCTGAAAGCCGCTTTGAGCCGCCTGGAAATAGCTGCTGCCGCCGCCATTAATGAGGGTTACAACATCCTGGTCCTGAGTGACCGGGGCGTTAATTCGGATATGGCCCCGGTCCCGGCCTTGATGGCTACCGGCACGGTCCACCATTACCTCATCCGCAACAAACTGCGGACGCGCTGCGGCCTGATTGTCGAATCGGGCGAACCGCGTGAGGTGATGCACTTCGCCCTGTTGATTGGCTATGGAGCCAGCGCGATTAACCCTTACCTGGCCCTCGAAACGATTAAGGAGATGCACCTCCAGGGCTTTTTGCCCTCAGAACTGACCGAAACAGCTATTTATGGCAATTATGTCAAAGCGGTCAAGAAGGGGCTGCTTAAAATTTTCTCCAAGATGGGCATTTCAACCTTCCAGAGTTACCAGGGCGCACAGATTTTCGAGATTATTGGGCTGAACGAAGAAATAGTTTCGCGCTGCTTTGACGGGACCGCTTCGCGTCTGGGCGGCATTGGCTTTGAAGGGCTGGCGGCGGAAATCCAGAGTCAGCACGAAAATGCTTTCCTGCCTCAACTGACCATTACTCCGGCTCTGGACCGGGGTGGACAATACCAGTGGCGCAAGAACGGCGAGCAGCACTTCTTCAACCCGGATACTATTGCCCGTTTGCAGCACGCCACCGCTTCGGGTAACTATAAACTTTTCAAGAAGTTTACGGCCCTGGTCAACCACGATGCCGAACAGCAGTTTACCCTGCGCGGTCTGCTCAAATTCAAAAAGCGCGATGCTATACCGCTGGAAGAAGTCGAGCCGGTTGAAGTGATTATGAAACGCTTCTGTACCGGGGCCATGTCGTTCGGTTCAATCAGCCAGGAAGCTCACGAAACTCTGGCGATTGCTATGAACCGCATAGGTGGAAAGAGTAATACCGGCGAAGGTGGAGAAGATTCGGCTCGCTTCAAACCGGATGCCAACGGCGACTGGCGGCGGAGCGCTATCAAGCAAGTCGCTTCGGGCCGCTTTGGTGTCACCAGCCACTACCTGGTGAACGCCAGCGAAATTCAAATCAAGATGGCCCAGGGCGCTAAACCGGGCGAAGGCGGTCAGCTACCGGGCGGCAAAGTGGACAAAAATATTGCCCGCGTTCGTAACTCGGTGCCGGGTGTAACCCTGATTTCACCGCCTCCGCACCATGATATTTATTCTATCGAAGACCTGGCCCAGCTAATTTTCGACCTGAAAAACGTCAATCCTCGCGCCGATATTTCGGTCAAGCTGGTCGCGGAGGCCGGGGTCGGAACTATTGCAGCCGGGGTAGCCAAAGCTCACGCCGATGCAATCCTGATTAGCGGTTACGATGGCGGCACAGGAGCCTCACCCTTGACCTCGATCAAGCACGCCGGGATTCCCTGGGAAATCGGTCTGGCCGAAACTCATCAAGTGCTGATGCTGAACGACCTGCGGAGCCGAGTGCGTTTGCAGACCGACGGGCAGCTCAAAACAGGCCGGGACGTGATAATCGCCACCTTACTGGGGGCCGAAGAATACGGCTTCGCCACCGCGCCTCTGATAGCTTCCGGCTGCATCTTGATGCGTAAATGCCATCTGAATACCTGTCCGGTCGGGATTGCAACCCAGGATCCGGTGCTGCGGGAGAAATTCAACGGCAAGCCGGAGTACATCATCAATTTCTTTACCTTTATCGCCCAGGAAGTCCGCGAAATAATGGCCGAACTCGGCTTCCGCACCATTAACGAAATGGTCGGGCGGGTGGACATTCTGGAAGCCAACCAGACCAAAGCTAATGCCAAGGCCCACAACCTGGACCTGAGTCTGATACTTTACAGGCCGGAAATCGGCCCGGAAGTTATGTCTTACAAGTCGCTAGACCAGAACCACGGCCTTAACAAAGCCCTGGACAACCGCTTGCTCGAACTGTGCCGTCCGGCCCTGGAAGAAGGGCAGGCAGTGGAATTTGACCTGCCTATCCGCAACTCAAACCGGACAGTTGGAGCAAGATTGGGCGGCGAGGTGTCAATGCGTTACGGTGCGGAAGGTCTGCCAACCGGCACTATCCGGCTCAATTTCAACGGAAGTGCCGGTCAGAGTTTCGGAGCTTTCGTACCGAGCGGTATAACCCTGACGCTGGAAGGTGATGCCAACGATTATGTCGGCAAGGGTCTGTGCGGCGGCCAGATTATCGTTAAAACGCCGGTCGGCGCAACTTTCGACCCACGCGAAAATATTATCATCGGCAACACGACCATGTATGGGGCCATCAGCGGTGAGGCTTACTTTAATGGCGTAGCTGGAGAACGCTTCTGTGTCCGCAATAGCGGCGCAAGCGCGGTAGTTGAGGGTCTGGGCGACCACGGCTGCGAGTATATGACAGGAGGCCGGGTAGCAGTCCTGGGCCAGACCGGGCGCAACTTTGGAGCCGGAATGAGCGGCGGTATCGCCTACGTCCTGGACGAAGACGGCCTGTTTCACACCCGTTGCAATACCAGCATGATTGACCTGGAACCGGTGACAGATGCGACCGACCAGAAGGAACTCCAGGAACTAATCTTGAAGCATTACCAGTTCACCGGCAGCCGGATAGCCGAAGATATTCTGCTCGATTGGCCGGGCTACCTGGGGCGCTTTGTCAAAGTAACTCCTCGCGAGTACCGCCGGGCTATGGCGCAACTGGCCCAGGAGGTAGTATCCCACAATGGCTAAGAAACTTACCGGTTTTATCGAAATCAGGCGCAAAAACGCGCCCTATCGGCCCATCCAGGAGCGCCTGACCGACTGGCTGGAAATTCCACATCCTTTAACCGAAGGCGAGGTTCAGGAACAGGCTACCCGCTGTATGGATTGCGGCATCCCTTTCTGCCATCAGGGTTGCCCGGTGGGCAATATCATCCCCGACTTCAACGACATGGTGTTCGAGGGACGCTGGCGGGAAGCTTTGGATATTTTGCTGGCGACCAATAACTTTCCTGAGTTTACAGGCCGGATTTGCCCGGCTCCCTGTGAAGCTTCCTGCGTCCTGAGCATCAACGAGGAGCCCGTTGCAATCAAGCAGGTGGAAGTTTCGATTATTGACAAAGGCTTCGCGGAAGGCTGGATTGTACCGCGCCCACCGGCCCACCGCACCGGCAAGCGAGTTGCTGTCATCGGGTCTGGACCAGCCGGGCTGGCCTGTGCCGAGCAGCTCAACCGGGCGGGCCACCTGGTAACAGTCTTTGACAAGGCCGACAAAGCCGGGGGACTGCTTATCTACGGTATTCCCGATTTCAAGATGGATAAAGGAGTCTTGCAACGGCGGCTGGACCTGATGACCGCCGAGGGGGTGCTGTGGCAACTAAATACCCACATTGGCGCTCCCGGCCAGCCTAATATGGCCCAACTACACGAAGAATATGACGCGATAGTCCTGACCACCGGCGCGGAACAACCCCGCGAACTCAATATTCCGGGGCGTGAACTGGACGGGGTTTATTTCGCGATGGACTTCCTGACCCAGCAAAACCGGCGAAACCTGGGGCTGCCAGTGGAAGGGCCGGACATCCTGGCCGGTGATAAGACGGTGGTCATTATCGGCGGTGGGGATACCGGAAGCGACTGCCTGGGTACTTCCTTGCGCCAGGGAGCCAAAGAAGTTATCCAGTTTGAACACAAGCCTCCGTTACCGGCCCAACGATTGCCCCACAATCCCTGGCCGGAATGGCCGCTGGTCTTCCAGAAATCCACTTCCCACGAAGAAGGTGGTCGCCTGGAATACAGCCTGGCAACCAGGGCGTTTGAAGGCTCTAACGGCAAGGTTGAGCGCTTAAGGGCGGTCAAAGTCGAAATTCATTTCGACGAAGCCGGTCAGCGGCACTTCCAAGAACTTCCCAACTCGGAATTTATTATCGAAACAGAACTGGTCCTTATTTCAGCCGGGTTCACCGGGCCGGTCCGCAGCGGTCTTCTGGAAGGCTTAAACCTGAAAATAAAGCGGGCGGGCGGCATCTGGACCAATCACAACAAAATGACCAGTGTCGAAGGGGTTTTCGCGGCAGGGGATAACGTGCGCGGCCAATCCCTGGTAGTCTGGGCCATTGCCGAGGGCCGCGACGCTGCCCGTGGGGTAGATAAATTCCTGACGGGCCGGGTGCGCCTGCCAAGCGCCCACACCGAGTCGGTGGCTTCGTAGAAGCAGAGGTTTAATAAAAAGGACGGGCGGTTTAGCCCGTCCTTTTTATTTTTCTATTTGTGAATGTATTGTAGATGCAAAGCGAATTAGTAGCTAGTCTGGGGCAACTTTTCAAGTTCTTCCCGGAAGGCGGCATTAGTATCAGGTTCAAGCTCCACTTCATCTACGTAACACCAGCCCCAATCTTCGCCCGGTTCAAACGAGGTGATAAGCGGGTGCTGGGATGCATGAAAATGTTTGGTGGCGTGTTTGTTCCTGGAACTATCACAACAACCCACGTGTCCGCACTCCAGGCACAGGCGTAGATGGACCCACCTATCGCCGCTGTTTAGACAATCTTCACAGCCAATAGCGCTCGGCTCGACTAACTGCATCTGGTCCAGATGAGTACAGGAATGTTGCATTTGTTACCTCGTTTTCTTTTACAAGAGTTCGGATTAATTTCCCGAATAAATAAACTCCACATTTCAAATCAATCGTCATGAAGTATAATGATTATAAGCAGTAAATTCAACGGCTCCCGGTCAAATTTATTATACTCTTACGGGCTTAGAATCAAACGCCCTGAAGACGGGATTAAACTTTTTATTAGGTCCGGTGATACAAGGGTTCAGGTCTGATTACCGCTGCTGCCAGAGAGTAAATAACCTTTAACCGACCGGCGGCAGAATTATAATATTCTCGCTGGCTGTACCGGGCGTGGTGCAACTAACCGGCAGAGAATTTATTTCCCCGTTGCCCTTTAAACTGTAAGCTCCCACAATCAGGCGGTAATCTTTGGTCAATTTGGTCCCGGCGGGTAGGGGCAAGGTCTGGTTAATCAGCATTGATTCGCCACTGGCCCAGGTTGTGGTCGCCTGGGCCTGTTCCTGGGTTTGCGGCAAATCTTTCATGTCTTTGAGTAGAGCCTGTGGGTCGGACAGCCGCCAACCGCTCGGCGGTACATCACGCTGGGCCACAACCTTGCCGGAAGGGTCTAACAGATGAACGAAGAAAGTATAATTCTCGGTCGGTTTAGCCGGAGCCTGCCAGTAAGTGGTCAGGTTTAAGACATTATTCTCTACCGTCCGGCCATAACTTACCCCCTTGAAAACAAGCGTATTGCCGACATGGCACGAAAGCTGGTATTGGGGCAAGATGGGCTGAGGGCGAGGCCGCCACAAAGCGATACCATCCGGGAAAATCAGACTGTAATTGGCTTTCAAAGCCTCCCAGCCGGTATCGGTAAAGCGTCGGGAACCCTGCCCCAGCAAGATTACACTGAAACGCCGGGCTTTCAAATCAGCCACGAAGCGGCTTTCATCCCACTGTCCGGCCTCGGCCTGTAAGGCCATGTGATACAGGTCGTCATAAACCACCAGGCGGCCAGTTTTGAGTTGAAGATAAATATCTTCTGACAAAATATCGCCAGGGGCTAGCTCCACCTGCTTGACCAGACCTTCCAGCATTTCGCGGCGGGCCTGTGAAGGCATATTGCCTGCCGAATAATATAGGCTGCTATCGGGGTAGCTAAAGAATTGCCAGGCCAGGCCGCCCGCGATTGCCAGCGCTCCCAGGCCGAAAGCTAGTTGCTTTTGCCGACCTTGCTCGTTTCGACCGGCCTGGCTGATTAACCAGGCCACTACCCCGACCGCGGCCACGATAACCGGCGGGAAGAAATTCAGGGCGTGGTTGTAGCCGCTCTGATAAGAGCCGACCGTTATCAGGGTAAAAGTGCCGCTTACCAGCCAGATGAGCCACAGGGGCGGAGCTTGCCACTCTCGTTTGAGCCACTTTCGGACCAATCCCACCAGGGCCACTAAAGCGAAAGCCACGGCCAGGACGACCAGTAGCAAGTGGTCAGGCAAAATCCGGGTGGTCATGCGCCGCCAGAAATCGTCCCAGACCCACGGAACCTGTTGGGCCACAAAGACATCGAAAAAGAAGCGGTGTTTGGTAACGAAATCCAGTACCAGGAAAGGCCCAGCCAGCATCACCGCCAGCGCTACACCAAATCTCAAACCCTTCCGCCAATCTTTCAGGACCACGTACAACCAGGCTGCGCCCAGGGCGGCCAGTTCATTTTGCTTGGTGTAGAAACCGAGCGCCAGAAGCCCGGCGGCCAGGAGCATTTGCCATAGACCTTTGCCACGGTCAAGCCAGCGCCAGGTAAACCACAACCCGGCAGTTGCCAGGGCCATCGCCAGCATATCCTGTTTATAAAACGTACTCCAAACCAGGCTGACATTCAACGTGAACCAGATAAATAGTCCGAGCAACCCGGCCAGCCAGGCATCCAGGCGTCCCAGCTTGAAGTAATCCAGCGACAACCTGCGCCCAAAGAGTAAGATGAAAAGACCGATTGCCAGCGACGCGACAAAGGATATTAAGCGACCGCCCAGCATACCGTAACCAAAAATCTTCTGGAAAGCTGCGCACAGGATATAGTAGACAGGTGGGTAGGGCGCGGCGATAAATTTATCGGGCAGAGCCTGGCCGTAGATATTGACACCATTAGCCAGCTTCCAACTGGCATCCAGGTTAAACCCTTCATCGAAATCAATCTGCCATTCCCAGGTTAAAACCTGCCAGGAATGTCCAAAAAATTTGATTACACCCGGTAAAAGTACGATGAAAAGGAGTAACCATAACAGGTCAACCGGACGGGGAGTATACAAAACTTTACGCAGGGAGCGAAGCAAACCGGAAGTTGGCCTGGTAGAACTTAATGTGGTCAAAAAACACCTTTTTGCAGACAATTCTATAAAGATTACGTTGCAATAATACCAGATGTTGTTTTAATATATTGTAAGCAGTAAACCGCACCCCTGAGTTTAGCTCTGGTCTTCAGCGTCCGCTGCTTCCTGATTAAGGGGCGGTTTCGGGACTGATAGAGCCTCAGAAAGAGCCGCTAACCCGGTCCGCAGGGCTTCCAGGGAAACTTTATCCATCAAGACCAGGCCATTTCTGAGCTGCAGCCGTCGTATATCGTCAATCTGGCCGACCATTCCCTGGCCTTTTTCGGTTAAACCCAGGATAAAACTTCGCTTATCAGCCGGGTCAATCGCGCGGGTCAATAACCCTTCGACTTCCAGCCGGTCGAGCAGCCCGGTGACACTGGTCCGGCCAATCCCCAACAAGTCGGCCACATCGCGGGGCGTTCGAGCGCCTCCCGCTTCTATGATAAGCAAAGCCCGGATATGGCCCGACGGTAAATTAACCTGTATCCAGGAGGCGGGCCAACCCGCCCTGGTTCGGCGCATCACCCGGTTATCCAACTCTAAAATAGTATTGATAGTACTGAGCAATTCTTCTTCCAAGTTATCCATTATTCTCTAAAGTTATATAGATATTACCGGCTTTAAAGCTTCTTAAATATTCCTGCCCGGACACTTGTCGCAGTAAGCCTAACTTTCGCCGGGGATTTTATTGTACACTTTTTTTTATTAGAAGCTGTCGGATAAATTCTTCAGGAATCAAAATAAGAAGATTCCCCGGTGATTGTTTACCGCGAATTCCTCTTATTTTTAACTAACTACACCTCTGAATAGGAGATTTATTACTTCCAGATTTCGGTAATCAGGTCGCCGGTTTCCATAGCAGCATTCTCGTTAAGAGCCGCCGCCACTTCGTCGTGGTTCTTCTTGAGGTCGCGCACTACGATACCTGGCATGAAGCGTTCGATTTCCCTGACAAACTTGGCGTTGTCTTTAGCGTTACCGGCGGCCAGTTCGGCTGTTTCGCGGTCGCCCAGGGCCAGCGCGGTTGTATGCAACATCTGGTAAGACAACAAACTCAGGCTTAAAGCGGTAAAATCATCCCGGAAGTTTTTAGATACTTCTTCCGAGCGGAACTTATCAATTATACCGGCAGCTACCCCAAAGACTACTGCCACGCCTTCTTTTACCGGGCTGTTAGCAGCACCACCCAACGCGGCCAGGCGCGAGGCCAGGGCATCCCGGTGCGATT
This sequence comes from Chloroflexota bacterium, assembly GCA_043727245.1. Taxonomy (GTDB): domain Bacteria; phylum Chloroflexota; class Chloroflexia; order Chloroheliales; family Chloroheliaceae; genus 54-19. The sequence goes on from JAYSYV010000645.1 coordinate 10,778, forward strand.
TTATGGTGGTGGCATAAGCGGCATATTTGCTATTAACTTCCGGGTCGTCAGCATTTCCCTTGACCTGCTTATCAATCGCCTGGTAAATATGCGACTCCAGTGCCAACAGGTCGCTGACATATTTTTGCAGAAGGGTTTTCGAGTCGGCCATTTTCCTTGCTCCTTTTCGTTTTTCTAAAGCCCTCGCCTGGATTTCCAGGTTCTCAGGGCAATCTACTTCTTCGGCGGAAGTATTTCCAATTTAGAACTTGCTACTATAATATTAGCAAGGAATATGCCTCTATAAATCAGCAAACCGTTAAAGTTAGTCTTTTGGGGTTAATTTTTAGAAAATACTCTTTATAAGGCGAGTTTTGAAGCGTGATGGGCTAGATGGTATACTGTCCAAAGAGTAATTAAGATATAGATTCCTAAATTACAGGCCATGCAAACAGAAGCATTTGAACAACCCTATCAGATTTTAGATCCGCTGGGCCGGGTAGTCGGGCAACTCCCGGAAGGTTTGGATGCCCACCGGCTAATCCTGTGGTATCGGACCATGTGGCTAACCAGGCTGTTTTCGAATAAATTGGTGGCCCTTCAACGTCAGGGTCGGTCCACCACCTGGATTCCCTGTAACGGTCAGGAAGCCATCGCGGTCGGCCTCGCTACACCCTTACTGGCCCAGGACTGGCTGACCGGTTCGCCCCGCGAGATGGGCGGCTATTTGCTCAAAGGCGTTACCCCGGCGGCGATTGCCTACTTTTGCCGGGGCTTTCCACCACTACCCGAACTGACCGGTCCAGATGTACACTGCCTGCCCTTTACAATCGTCATCGGTACGCAGACGTTACACTCAGTCGGGCTGGCAATGGCCGCCAAATTGAAAAAAGAAGATTCGGTTGTGGTCGGGACTTGCGGGGATGGAGCCAGCAGCGAAGGGGACTTCAGCGAAGCCCTTAATTTTGCCGGGGTCTTCCAGGCTCCGCTGGTTATGGTGGTAGTCAATAACGGCTGGGCCATCAGCGTGCCGAGCCACAAGCAGTACGCGGCCAAACACCTGGCCCAGCGAGGCATAGGCTTTGGCCTCCCGGCCTGCCTGGTTGACGGCAACGATATTCTGGCAGTCCACGCGGTTATGCAAGAAGCGGTAGAGCGGGCGCGAAGCGGCGGCGGTCCAACCCTGGTCGAAGCTATCACCCACCGCCAGGCCGCCCACAGCACCGCCGACGACCCCACCCGCTATTGTCCGCCCGAAAACCTGAGCCTGTGGGAAGCCAGAGACCCTATTAAGCGTTTCCGTAACTTTCTGTTTGAGAGTGGTTATCTTGACGAAAATGGGGATATGTCACTAATTTCAGAAGTTGAAGCTTATCTGAACGAGCAGGTCCAAAAGGCTTTCGATTATCCCGCCCCTTCGCCGGATAGTTTCTTCGACAATGTTTACGCCGAATTGACACCGCGCCTGGTCCGGCAGCGCGAACGGGTCCGGCAAGAATTAGAGTTAGGCCAATGACTTCTTTTATCACACCGCCACCCGGCCAGTGGGTCAATTACAATGTGGCCCAGGGTGTTTTAGTTTTCCAGGGCCAGGTCTTGCTGGTCGGCAACGACTACGGTGGGCCGGAACTTAGCTGGTCGCTACCGGGCGGTCGGCTGGAACCGGGCGAACAACACCCTGAAGCAGTTAAAAGAGAATTTCTGGAAGAAACCGGCCTGGAAGTTACGGCAGGCGACCTGCTTTTCGTGGTGGATGCTAAGACCCACCACGAGCGGCGACATTTCGTGACCTGTGTCTTCGAGCTAGCCCTAATGCAGGCATCCAGCCAAAAGCCGGAGGTAACGTCCGGGGCCGACCTGGCAGTGCGGGCGGTCCGGTGGGTATCGTTTGAAGAAGTACCCGCTTTACTGGAACGGCCCAGCCTGGGTGAACCCCTGGTCAATTTTCTTTATCACGGCAAGGAAAAGTTACCGCGCCATTACTGGGCCTATCCCGAATACAATTCGCCCGATTTTAGGCCGGTTAGCTGGCCGCCGATTTAACAATTTATGGCCTTTTTTAGCAAAAAAGAAGAAAAAGAGCCTGTCCGGCAGGATGGTTTTATGCGGGTGGCCCGCCTCAAAGAAATCAAAGCCGGCCATGTGCGCGAGGCAACTGCCGGGACCACGAAGCTTTCGCTGACTAACGTCAACGGAGAGTATTACGCTTTTGCCGCAAATTGCCCTCACCAGGGCTGGCCGCTGTGGGCCGGGGATATGAAAGGCGAACTGGTGCGCTGTTACCTGCACCGCTGGCAGTTTAACGTGCGGACCGGCGAAAACGTGTCGCCAGGCGTGCCGGTCTGCATGCCAACTTACCCGGTGCTGGTTGAAGGGGAGTTTCTTTTAGTAAAAGTTAGCTGAACCTTGCGGTTGCCAACACCTTTTATCCGCTGGATTGCTTGCGCCACCAGAAGATACTCATAAAGACCAGCCAGGTTCCATTCACAAGGACGGCCAGCCAGTTACCCAGACTAATCCAGCCGATTACAATAAAAGCAGTGCCGGCTACTTCCGCTCCCAGGACGAGATTGGAGGGCTTGTGGCGGCTGGATTTGCGGAAACCCGGTATGATGCTTAAAAGGGGCGGGACAGCCAGGATATAGCCCAGGCCCAGGATGAGTTTTATTAGCAGATTATCCAATTTTTATAGATTCGCCTGAAGGGGTATGAAAGTGTCCCTGGTAATGCAGTTCAGGGTGGATTAAATTTGCTTTGACCAGCAGTTGAGTATTTTCCAGAACCTGCCGGGCCGGGCCATCAGCCATAATCTGACGGTTCTCGCCCAGCACGATTACTCGCGAGGCAATTAGCGGCACAATTTCCAGTTCATGGGTGGCCGTAATGATAGTTTTACCGGCCTGGCCCAGCTTTTGAATCAAGTTGACTAAGACCCACTTGGTTCTGGGGTCAAGCGCGGCGGTAGGTTCGTCCAGCAAAATGACTTCCGGTTGCAAGGATAGGACCGAGGCGATAGCGGCTCTTTTCTTTTCGCCGCCGGACAGCTCGAAAGGCGCTCGTTTGGCAAGATGGGTAATTTCCATCATTTCAAGGGCTTCCTCACAACGCCGTTTCACTTCCGCTTGCGGCAGGCCCAATTGAAGCGGTCCAAAAGCCACGTCATCAAAAACCGTCGCGCTGAATAACTGCACATCGGGGTCTTGAAAGACCAGCCCGACCTCACGGTGAAATCGGAAAGAATCCTGGCCCGAAACAACCGCCGCAATATCCCGGCCCATAGCCTTCATTGTCCCGGCGTTGGGGCCAAAGATTCCGTCCAGGAGCTTGAGCAAGGTAGACTTGCCGCTGCCGTTAGCCCCCAGAAGGGCCAGTTGTTCACCCCGGCCCACGGTCAGATCAATCCCGTCCAGGGCTAACTGCCGCCCGTTATACAGGTAGCGAACTCCTTGCAATTGAAAAACCGGCTCAGTCCTACCGGCTGACATATCAAGACTCATCAAATAAACCTCTGGACTATTACCGCTCCGGCGGCGACTATTATCGTCAAAAATAAAGCGGCCCAATCCCGACCCTTCATGCGGAAAGTGTTGCAGGAGCGAACCTGGCCGGTGAAACCCCGCGCCAGCATCGCCGCATAAACATCGTTGCTCATTTTAAAAGATCGGTTCATCAAATTACCCACCGAGCCGGAAATCCAGCGGCGCTGCTCGTGGCCGCTAGTCCAGCCGACCACCCGGCTCTTGCGGACCTCAAACATATCTATCGCCGAGCGCAGAAAGAGAAAAATATAGCGATAGGTCATAGAAAGTAACAATATAAAGACGTGCGGCACATGCAGAGCTTGCAGGCTTTTAAGCAAATCGGCCCAGGGCGTAGTTACAACCAGGAGAACCGCCAGCGATACGCTGACAGCTACTCGTGAAATGAATATAACGGCCCCGGTCAATCCCGGCAATGACGGGCCGATAATCCAGGAACCGATAGTAAAAGCCAGGGGCCGTTCGCCAGGGGTAAAAAAGATAGATGGCAAGACGACAACTCCGGCAAAAAAAGGAATACCCAGCCAGACCCGCTTGACGAAGAAATCAAATGGCACTTTGCTAAAGCTGGCCGCCAGCAAAGTTAAGAGGTAGAGCAAGGCCAGCACGATAATAGACCCACTAAAGCTGCCTGCCAGCACCATCGCCAGGAACATTCCCAGTTTGGCCCGCGGGTCAACGCTCTGGAGCCAGCCAGCCTTGCGCGAATGTTCCTCGGTAAAGACAGCCTGTTCAATCGAACCGGCAATCCCGGCCAGGGTTTTTTCCAACCAGCCCAGGTGTTCCTTTTGTTTGGAACTTTTCTGGACTGGTAGATTTTCCAGTCTTACTGAACTACTCACTAAACCTGCACCTCGCTTGCGGACGTGGTGTTACCATCGCTCCGCTTCCTGGTTTTGGTAATTAACAGGGCAACCACATAGACTATCA
>JAYSYV010000646.1:0-5029 GCA_043727245.1 Chloroflexota bacterium
AGGATTTAATATAGCAGCATCTGGAAACGCTACTGTGAGGAGACTTGCCGGTTTAGCTCTATAACCTTCAAGTCCTTAACTGGTCTTATTATGACTCTACTTTGGAAATTTGTCAATAGGTGCGCTTAACATAATGATAAGCTTTCTTAACAGTTCAACAGGCTATATAAGCGGCCTTGAGGCTGAATTAGCTTGCGGGTTTCTTTGCGGTGAGGTTTCCAAACGGAACTTCTGTGAGTGATTCTTGGGACAAACACAACAGACCACTTTTATAATTGGCATACCTTTTTTGGCGTGCTATAATTCGGCCCAATATGAATTACAGGTTTGAATTTGAAAACAACCACCTCAATCTGAGCCATACCCTGGAATGCGGCCAGACTTTTCGCTGGAAACGGCTGGAAGATGGCTATTACTATGGGGTGGCCGGAGATAGTTTCGTTCGGATAAAGCAAACCGGACGAGCCTTTGAGGCGGAGTTAGCCAGCAACGCAGCCAGCGAAGCCGAAGCCTGGGCCAGCTTTGAGAACTATTTCGGCTTGAATACAGATGCCGAATACCAGCAAATAATGGTGGCCCTGAAGACGGATGAATTCATCGCACGGGCAATTAACCGTTATTACGGCTTGCGCCTGCTAATCCAACCTGCTTTTGAAATTTTGATTAGCTTCATCCTGTCGGCCAATAATAACATCCCGGCCGTCTCGCGTACCGTCCAGGCTATCAGCAAGAAATACGGCCAGACGCTGGTCCTGGGCCGCTACCGAGGCTATACTTTCCCGACACCTCAGCAACTCCTGGCTGCCAACGATGAGGAATTAGCCCACGAACTGGGCGCGGAATACCGGGCCAAGTATCTCGTTGAAACCACCCGCAAGGTAGTAGAGCAAAACTTTGACTTTGAAGGCTTGCGCGAGTTGCCCTATGATTGGGCGCACGGCCAGTTAGTCGCTTTTCCGGGAGTAGGCCGGAATGTGGCCGATTGGGTGCTGCTGTTTGCCCTGGGAAAACACGAAGCTTTTCCGCTGGATACCTGGGTAACACGGGCCATGGAAACTTTTTATTTCAAAGGTCAGAAAGTCCAGCCCCGCGAAATTCATAAAGTCGCGGCGGCTAAGTGGGGCGATCAGGCTGGATATGCCAACGAATTTTTGTACATGTATGCGCGGAATCAATTAAATCGGAGTTCTTCCGGGCCAGGTTAAGCTCATTATGAAAAAGATTGTGCAATTTAAAACAATGGATAAAGATAAAAAAGACAAATTACTTATTAATAGTTATAAAACTATAAGCTGGCTGCTCTGGAAGCTGCCCACCTGGCTGACTTACAGCCTGGCGGCTATCGGGGGCGAAATTTACTACTGGATAATGCGGGACCACAGCCATTATGCCGATGTAAATCTACAGATTGTGCTGGGTGAACCCAAAATTAACCGGCGAGTCCGCCAGGTGGCCCGGCGCAGTTTTCGCAATTACGTTAAGTACATGGTGGATTTTCTACGCCAACCCCACCTGTCCGGTCAGGAGATTGCTGGCCTGGTAACGGCTACCGGTTGGGACTTTGTTGAAGAAGCCCAGACCTACGGCAAGGGGGTGATGCTGATTTCGCCCCATTTCGGTAACTGGGATGGCGCGGCAACGGTAGCGGCGGCGCACGGTTACAATATAAGTTCGGTTGCCAAAGATTTCAATCCACCTGAACTTAATGAACTGCTCCAGGGAGCCAGGCGAAATAAAGGCATCAAGATTTATTCACTTAAAGATTCTATGCGCGGACTGGTTAACACGCTCAAGAAAAATGATATGGTCGTCCTTTTGCTGGACTCGCCGCTGCAAAATGAAGGCATCGTAGTAAATTTCTTTGGCCGTCCGGTCCGGTTCGCAGCCGGTCCCGCTACCCTGGTCTACATGACAGGCTCCAAAGTGGTCCTGGGCTACATGACCCGGCAGCCTGGCAATCGGTCTTTTTATGGCGGCTGGGAACCTATTGTTCAATACGAACTCACCGGCGAGCGCGACCATGATATTCAGGCTATCACCCAGGCTATTGCCAATGATGTTGAAAAACTGGTGCGGCGACATCCTGATCAATGGTATATGTTTCACCACATTTTCCTGACTGAGGTAGAAATTGCCGAGCATGAGCGCCAGCAGAGCAGCGTTAAAAAAACCCGCCGAGTTCGCAGCACCAGCAATCTAAAATCCGAAGAGAGCAAAACCAGCTTATGAGTGTCTATCGGTTTTTCCTGTGGGGTTCAAAAATAGCGCCGTTAGTGCCGGAGCGACTGGGTTTCAGGCTGTGTGACCTGGCTGGGCTGCTTTTCTACTTCCTGGTTCCTGCCAAGCGCCGGGTTGTGTTGTGTAATCTTTCCCATGCTCTGGCCGATAAAACTCTAAACGAGCGTAAAAAAGTTGCTCGGGGGGTCTTCCAGAATCATTTTCGCAACTATTACGACCTGTTGCGAGTGCATAAAATCCCCACTGAAAAGTTAGGCCGGATGATAACAGTTACCGGGATGGATGAGGTTTTGGAAGAGACTACCCGGCTGGGTAAAAAAGGCATAATACTATATTCGGCTCATCTCGGGAGTTTTAGTTTATCCGGCCAGGTCTGTAGCTATAACAATGTTCATATGTATTTGCTGGTGGAACCAATTGAACCGCCCAAACTTTTTAAGCTTTTGCGTTCGTTGCGCCAAACAGACCCCGGCTGCCATATCGTGTCGGTGGAAGGCCCGGAGATGCGACAGATTTTCCGGGCGCTACACCAGCCAGGAAACCTGATCTGTAGCGCGATAGACCGGGATGTGATTGGAAACGGAGTCGAGCAGGAATTTTTCGGGGCGAAGGCAAAGTTACCTTTGGGTACAGCCGACCTGGCTCTGCGGACCGGTGCGCCGGTTATCCCGGTTAACGTATATCGCAAAGGCGACCACTACTTCATCAGTTTTGACAAAGAAGTTATGTTTGTACCGGAAAAGACCGGTGATAAAGAGGCCGACATCGAACACACTGCCAGTCGAATGTTGCGGGAAGTTGAAAAACAGATTCTACGTAGACCCGAACAATGGGTCGTGTTGCAACCAATCTGGCCCGACTGTCAATAAAACGCTGCCGCATTGACGTTATAAAGCCGCCTATGCTATCTTTTAGGCACACAAAAGCTATTAGAGTTCATTTACGCCTGAAATTTTCTATGTCCAAATCAAGGAGTTACCAATGATTTTCCCTTACAATGCCGGGCGGCCTCAAGTCATCGAGAAAACGCCACGCGGCGAGATGGCAATGGACGTTTATACACGGCTGCTTAAAGACCGCATTATCTGGCTTGGCACGGCGATTGATGCCGAAGTAGCTAATGATATTATGGCCCAGTTGCTTTTCCTCGAACATGACGACTCCCAGGAAGATATTTATATGTACATCAATAGCCCCGGTGGTTCGGTCGCCGATGGGATGGGCATCTACGATACTATGCAATTTATCCAGCCGAATGTGGTGACGATTTGCGCCGGGGGCGCTTACAGCATGGCGACGGTGCTGCTGTGTTCCGGGACCAAAGGCAAACGCTATGCCCTGCCCAACGCTATTATTCACCAACACCCGGCCTTGTGGCAGGGTTTGACAGGGGCTACTTCTTCGCCCGATGTCCAGATTCAGGCCAAACACTTGCTGGATATTGAAACCAAGATTAAAAAAATTATGTCTTTTCATACCGGGCAGCCTTACGAAAAAATCGCGGCAGACCTGGAACGCGACCACTATTTTACGGCGGAAGAAGCGGTGCAATACGGCTTGATTGACGAGATTCTGACCAAGAATCCAGTTTTATAGTTCTAAAAAACGTGGGAGGATTCTACAATGCAGGTAGAAGATATAACCGGAACAGAGCAGTCCAGCCCGAAAAGCGGCCTTCAGCAATTAAGTTATGCCAGCGGAACCGGCGATTTAGCTTTGCTGGGTATCACCATTGGCGATATGTTTGACCGGACTGCCGCGAATTACCCAGATAATGATGCCCTTATTTCGCGCCACCAGGGCTTGCGGCTGACTTACCGCGAGTTGCAGGCGGAAGTCAATCGGTTTGCCAGGGGCTTGATGAAGCTGGGCCTGGAAAAAGGCCAGCGTATTGGCATCTGGTCGCCCAACAACGCCGAGTGGGTCATCACCCAGTTTGCCACCAGTAAAATAGGGACTATTCTGGTCAATATCAATCCGGCTTATCGCCTGAACGAACTGGAATACGCCTTGCGCCAGTCGGGTTGTACGGCCCTGGTTATCGCATCCCAGTTCAAGACCTCCAACTATACCCAGATGATTTACGACCTCTGCCCGGAATTGAAAGAAGCGCAACCGGGTCAGCTTCAAGCGGCTAAATTCCCCGAATTGCGAACAATCATCCGGTTGGGCCAGGAAGCTTCAGCCGGAATGTTTTCCTGGAACGCCATAATGGATATGGCCGAAAGTACGACCGAGCAAGCCCTCGCCGAACGGCAGTTAGAGCAGGAGTTCGACGACCCGATTAACATCCAGTACACCAGCGGCACGACCGGCTTTCCTAAAGGAGCTACCCTGACCCACCACAATATTCTAAATAATGGCTTTTTTGTGGCGGAATTGCAAAATATTACCCATAAAGACCGTGTTTGTATTCCAGTTCCGCTCTATCACTGTTTTGGAATGGTGATGGGCAACCTGGGCTGTATCAGCCACGGCGCGACGATGGTTTACCCCTCAGAGGCTTTTGAACCGCTGGCCGTGTTACAAACGGTCCAGGACGAAAAGTGTACCTCGCTTTACGGGGTTCCGACCATGTTTATTGCCGAACTGGACCATCCTGACTTCAATAAATTCGATTTTTCCTCGCTGCGGACCGGGGTAATGGCCGGGTCGCCCTGCCCGATTGAAGTTATGAAAAAAGTCCAGAGCCTGATGAATATGCGGGACGTGGAAATCTGCTACGGCATGACCGAAACCAGTCCGGTCAGCACTCAGACCAAAATAGGTACGCCCTTAGAAAAACAGGTTT
>JAYSYV010000647.1:0-1561 GCA_043727245.1 Chloroflexota bacterium
ATTTTGAAAGTTTTAATGGTCGCTCCCATGCCTCCTCAGGAGCAAGGAGCGGGCGCTATCCCCAGAGTCTTGTTTGCGGAGCTCACCGGCCTGACCGCCTCCGGCCACCAGGTTACGGTGGTAACGGTAGCCGGGCCTGACCCCGCGGAATGGTCCGCCGTGGAGGATCTGCGAAAAACAGGCCTGGAAGTGGCGGCGGTGCGGCGGGAGGAATTGGGCCGGTGGTCCTGGGCCCGTTGGAGGCGGCGCTGGCGCTTCGCCAGCGCCTGGTTGAGCGGTAAATACCCCTGGCGTACTGTCTGGTTCTGGGAACCCAGCCTCCAGGTAGTACTGGATAAACTGCTGTCCGAAAGATCTTTCGATCTGGTTATTGTAGAAGATAACGCTATGGGTATCTATAAATATAACACCACGCAGCCGGTACTATTTTCCGAACATGAGGTAAGGCGTCCCAGGGCTGTTAACTGGCGGGGGTTAATTAAAGCTCCCGGTTTCAAGCTGCTACTGAGCGAGCTGGACTGGCATCGCTGGCCTCGTTACCAGCGAAATGTCTGGCGACGGTTTAAGTTGATCCAGGTCTTTACGCCCTATGACGCGGCCGGAATTAAAAAGATAGACCCGGCGCTGGCCGGGCGGGTCCGGGTGAATCCTTTTAGCATTGAACTTCCGGCGGAAGCTGATCCAGCTTTAGAAGAAGCTGGAACCATCCTTTTTAGTGGAAATTTTTCTCACCCCCCTAATACTGACGGAGCCGTCTGGCTGGTCAAAGAAATCATGCCGTTGTTACGCCAGGGCTGGCCGGGAGTCCGCTTAATGATTGTCGGTAGCCACCCTCCCGATCAGGTACGCGCTCTGGCCGGTGAAGATATAATAGTGACCGGTTACGTTCCAGAGATCGAACCTTTCCTGGCTCGCGCTGCCGTCATTGTAGCGCCGTTACGTATCGGTGGCGGGCAGCGTATGAAAGTATTGCAGGGCATGGCAATAGGTAAAGCGGTCGTTACCACTCCTCGCGGTGCCGAGGGACTACTGGTAACTGACCAGTCGCCGCCGCTGGTTATCGCTGAGAGCGGCGAAGAATTCGCAAGAGTCACAGCAGCACTACTGCAAGACAGCCAGGCGCGTCGGGTGCTCGGTAAAGAGGCTCGCGACTTTGTAATGGCCCACTTTAGCCCGGCGGCTTATGCCCGCCGGTTGGAAACAATCTACGGCCAGTTAGTTATTGAAGCTTGAAACCGAGATAAATAAAGATAAAATAAAAATAAAGATTATGAAGAATGTAACGGTTCCTATTTTGATGTATCACCAGGTTGCACCCGAGTTTCCGGCCTCTTTTAGCAAGTATACGGTTACGCCTCAGGCTTTTGAAGCCCAGATGAAATGGCTTTCGCTAGCCAGGTATACGCCGGTCACGCTTGACGTTCTGCTGGATGGCCGAAATAGTAGTAGTTTGCCTGCCCGGCCGGTCGTTATTACCTTTGACGACGGGTATCAGGGCTGTGCCGATTATGCCCTCCCGATCCTGAAAAAATACGGGTTTACGGCTGTTTTTTACCTTATT
>JAYSYV010000648.1:0-5021 GCA_043727245.1 Chloroflexota bacterium
GGTTTGCAGCCACTCTTTTATTTCAATATTAAGCGGAGATCAAAAGCGCTTTAATTGCTTATAATACTTTTTGGGTTTAATGTATGGTGGGATGTGTACGATTCAAAATTAAGTTGAGAAGGTCACGGCACTCAGCCCACCCACTTAAAAATTTGCCTGAGAAAAGAAAAGGTTGAATTATGAACTTACTGGAATTTAAGGAGAGTCTGGGTAACACAAATCCGCCGAGCGAGCTTGGCATAAGTTTGCAAGCCCTCTGGCAAGATGCTAAAAGCGGCTGGAAGGCCGCCCATGAGTTAGTTCAGGAACATGAAGATGATGCCTCCTGTAATTGGGTCCATGCCTACCTGCACCGCAAAGAAGGTGACCTGGCTAACGCCGGGTACTGGTATCGCCGGGTCAATAAGCCAGTCTATAAGAACAGCCTGGAAAAAGAATGGGCTGACATTAGCACGACCCTCTTGAATAGTTGATAGCCGGTTTATTCCCCTGGCGGTATCAATTAAATAATATCCAGCAAATGCTATACTAAATACCTGGGCTGTTATAATCTTCCCCAGCGTTGTTACTAAAATATAAAAGAGATCAGGTTAGTGGAACTACTTAAAACAAACCGGGACCAGGCTGAAGTAATTGTAATCGGGGGCGGCGCAGCCGGGTGCAGTACGGCTATTTACCTGGCCCGGCGAGGCCGCCAGGTGGTTTTGCTGGAAGGCCGCTCCGACCAGCCTCCCCAACTGAGCGATTTACACAGTGGTGAAGTGCTTTCGCCCGGCGCACAACTCGAACTCGACCGCCTGGGCCTCGATTTGGACCAGCCTCAATCCGGCGAGTATCTGCACCGCTGGAAGTTACAGGAGTGGGATACATTGCGCCAGCGCTGGCCGGGCGGTCGTGAAACGGTGGACCGTTTACCGCCGGGAGTCCTTTTCTGGCAGATTAACCGGGGCAATTTCTACCGAACCTTGCGCCAACTGGCCCGCTCGGAAGGTGTCGAAGTGCGCGAGGGTGTCCGGGTCATTAATTTGCTCAAAGATAATAGTGCCGGACGCTGCCGGGGTGTTGTGGCTCGACAGGCCGGAGAAGCTCCTTACGAACTGATTGCCCCGGTCACGGTAGATGCCAGCGGGCGTAACTCGGTGGTGTTGGCCCGGCTGGGTTTGCGCCAGCCCGAACCCCATTTCAGGCGGGCCGCTTACCTGCTTTTTTTTAGTGAACTGGCCGGAGGACCGGAGCCGGGAACCTGGCAGCAATACTGGCTGCGTCATACAACCACTCTGCGTGGCAGCTACCTGGCTCCCCGGCTGTACCGCTATTCCTTTGAAACCAGCCTGGCCGAACGGACCCGCTGGCGTGAGAAATTTGGCCGTCTGACCGCCCACGACCTTTTCCTGGCGGTCCTAACCGAGCAGTTGCCCCACCTGGCTGAACCCTTCCGGGAAGCTACCCGCTTGCCGCATTTGATGGCCTTTGCCCCGGTCGGCTTCCGGGTGGCACAGATTACCCACGACGGCCTGTTAATGGTCGGTGACGCTTCGGGCTACCTGGACCCTTTGACCGGTCAGGGTCTCGAATTTGCCTTGCGGTTGGGTCGGTTGGCGGCCCGCAGCATTGAAGAAGCTTTTGCCAGCAACCGGTTCGACCGAGGGGCTTTTGACCGCTATTTGCGCGAACGTCAGGCCGAAGTGCAGCCAATCACGCGCCGGTTGCGCCTGTTTTTGGGAGTCAGCCAGTCTGACCGAATGTTGGATATAGTGGGTAGCCTGGCCCCAGCCCGCCGGACGATTATGCGCTCTTTGATTAAGACCAGCCCGGCCCTTATAGACTAAATTTTAAGATTATTTGCATACCGTGAAGGAGCTAAGTTTTGCCCAAGAACTCTCTCACCGGGCGGCAATACTCCTCTAACTTGCGTAAAAGGTTACGCCGGGCCTTTGAATGCGCCCTAAAAAAGCTGCGTGATGGCGAGACTTCCCTTGACCCCATCGCCTTCCGTCCGTAAAGACTCGGTATTCCCCTTGCCTGAAATTCTAGTTTTCACCGGCCAGCCCTTCTATGTGGTAAACTTAACTTTCTAACAAAAAGATAAGTGTCTACCCACTAAAAACTGATTAGTGACTATTGCCCTGGAGGAGTAATGGAAGAAGGACAGCCCTGTTATTTGGGAATTGAAGCTACCGGAAGGACGGTGGCAATACTGGCCGGGGCGGATGGCGAAATCCTGGGCGAAGGAACCGCTACCTCGGCAGTTTACAGCGTAATGGGTCAGGAACGCACATCTCAGGCTCTCTGGACCGCCATTATTGGCGCTTTTTCGGCAGCCGGTGTCAATACGCGTGACCTGCTGCGGTCCAACCAGACCTTACCCCAGGTGGCCGCCATCTGTGTCGGCATGACCAACGTGGAACGGCCTAAAGACGAAAGCCAGGTCCGGCGCATCATAGACCGTTTCAACCTGACCAAAAATATTATTGTCACCAGCGATGCCCATATCGTGCTGGAAGCAGGTTGTAATTTAGAGAATTTCTCCGAACCGGCCTATGGGGTCGCGGTGCTGGCCGGGGAAACCGGCCTGGCCTTTGCGAAAGGGCGTGACGGACAGATGGCCCGTTCCGGTGGTTGGGGCTATCTTTTGGGCGAGGAAGGCAGCGCCCATTACCTGGGCCTTCAGGCGGTTAAAGCGCTCTTGCGGACCGCCGATGGCCGGGGCCAGCCGACTGCCCTGGCTGCCCTGGTCGAACACGAGTGGAAAATCCCGGCCAACCGGCCCGATACCCTGGCCCAACGCGTCTATAGCTTGCTGGAAGGGCCAGGCACTGGCGGCAACAAGGCCCAGCTTGAGGAAAGCCAGGAAACTTATAAAAAGGCGTTGGCTGGCCTGGCTCCGCTGGTCGAACGCGCCGCCGCCAACGGTGACGCAGTAGCTAGCGCTATTTTGGATGAAACCGCCGCCCACCTGACCGAAGCCGCCACCGCCGCCCTCGCCAAAGTCGGACTGGACAAACCGGTTCCGGCCAAAGGCGCAACTTTTCAGATTGGCGGTATGGCGCTCAATTTGGGCGGGAAGGGTCAGGAGAAAGTGCCTTTTGCCATTTACGGCTCGGTCCTGTTGAGCAATCCAGGCCAACTCCGCGATCGGCTGCAAACCGCCCTGCCTCAGTGTGACGACCCGATTGCCGTACTTAACCCGGCTGAAGGGGCGGTCAGGCTGGCGCTTCGCTCTCAAAGCTGAGTATTCCCAGCAGGTGCGTGTTCAAAAAGGCCAACCTTTCCAGCCCTTCCGCCAGCCAGTAAGACCGGGGCGCAACCAATCGGGCCAGCGGTGGGGCCAGACAAACCCGCTTCAAATCAATTTTTGCCCCCGGAAATAACCGGACCACCATCGTTCGGTTGATGCCGCGCACCGCCCGGTTGCGCGGATTGGAGAAGGCGAAATCAAACCACAAGATTTTGCCTTCCGGCTTTAGCACCCGGCGCAACTCCATCGAAATTTCCCGCCGCACTTCTTCATCCAGGACCGAAGTCAGCACTACCGAGATTAAAATCAGGTCGAAACTGGCGAGCTCAAACGGCAACTGGCTGGCCGAGGCAACCGACCAGTTTATGGCCGGGGCCAGGGTCTGGGCTTGTTCAATCCGGCTTTTTGCCAGGTCTATTCCGTAAAGATTAGCCGGGTTAGCCCCGTAGTCCAGGAACCGGCGCAACTGCCCGCCCGTGCCGCAGCCTATGTCCAGGATTTTCAGGCTGGCGAGATTTTCCAGCTTGTATTTTTTCAAAAAGAACAGCGAGTGGCGTTCCTGGCCCTGCCGGTGCAGCAAAGCAGCCGGGTTGAACAGCGAATAGCGTCCGGTCAGGGCCGGGTCTGCATCGCGCCGGGTAAATTCCCGGTTAATCCGCTCTAATTCGGTTTTGGGTTCTTCGCTCATAGTCCTCAGTTATAGTAAAACTGGAAAATAGTTCCCATTAGCGCCACCAGATTGATTACCAGCAGCCAGCTTCCCCAGGCCCACAAGCCTATTCCCAGCCCAGTTGTGGCCTCTCTGAATCTGGTAGCGCCTGGTCGGACGAGGCCGCGCAACCCGGCCAATAAAAGCAGGGTCAGCGGCAGCCAGGCCACGAACATATAGCGTCCGGCCACAATATCGGGTGCGCCGTTATACATCAGGGCCAGGCAATCGTAGACCTGGAGTAAGCCAAAAGTCACCATTACGGTTGCCAGGCATGCCAGGCCGAAAACCACCTGCCAGCCTGTTAGTTTCCTGCGCCGGGCCAATAGCCCCAGGCCCACGATAGCTCCGGCGGTCAAAAGACCCCATAAGAAATACCATAGCAACCCTAAAAATACCTGGCCCCAGCCAAAAGCGCCCCAACCGCTCAACAGGGCGAACGAAACACTCTGGCCGAGGGCATTTCCAAAATCCAGCCCGCGCCCGTTGCTCAACAGGTCCAGGGTATCGCTAAACCAACTCCGGCCAGCCCTGGTTGGGTACAGTCCGCCGCCAGACCAATCACTGGCCGGACTAAGGGTGCTTTCTTCCAGGCTGGGGTTGACAATCAGGTTTTCGCCTTCGTTTGGCCTGACCGTTAAACGCAACTCGTCCAGGTTAGCCGCGCCCGGACCCTCAATCGAAAAGCGCACCACTACATAAGGATTGAGGCGGGAAGCGTTGATTTCGGCGGGTACGACCGTATCCAGGACTACCTCGCGCCAGTCCAGCCCGCTCAAGACTGCCAGGCCGCTAACCAGGGGTTTACCTGCCCCCATTAACTCTATTTTCAGGGTGACAGAATTATCGCCGGACAGCGAACGGGCGTTGGTGGTCAGGAATAGATGGTTAATTTCAGGCCGGAAAAAGAGGTCAATGGCCTGTTCGACCGGCTTTTCGGCAATGCGTAGTCCGGCGCTACTGCTGACTCCGCCGCCCAGACTGCGCGGCGCATGAACACCCTGGCCGAAAGGCGTGACATACCAGCCTTTGGCCGCCCGGCTGCCTTCTGATTGTGTCATCAGAAAAACCAGG
>JAYSYV010000649.1:0-1559 GCA_043727245.1 Chloroflexota bacterium
TTTTACGGCTCCTTCGACCACGACCAATCCAACTGGAACTTTCGCAGGTGGCAACGCCTCGGTCACAGTTACCACTACTTCGGGTGGTGTCGCAATTGCGCCGCAATTCACTGCTAATAATAAGGCGCGTAACGGTTACTCGTACGATGTTGTAGCAACAAGTACAGACTTCCCTGGATCTAGTCTCCCAATTACGTTTACCCTGTATAACGACCCTGGCGCACCTGCCCAGATAATTCCGAATGGCATCGGTTCAGCCGTCAGTAGTCCCCTGAGCGTTACAGTTGGCACGACCAATACTACGGCAAGTTCAGTAATGACCGCGACCGTCTATGATATAGGTGGCAACAGGGTTTACACTTCAACGTCATCTTTGTTGACGCTAGATAAAAACAAAATTCTCTTTGAGAATACCCCCGGTAGTGTGGCTGGTGCTTTGTTCGATAGCGGCAGTAACTTCGCTTTCCCGGATGCCAGCGGAGTAATTACTTCACCACTGCCTCTTAAGACTAGTACCAAGACCGGGGATTACACCGTTATAGCCAGAGCTTTCATTAATAGTAGCGTGACTGGAACGTTTTACCTGAGAAATTTACCGGACGCGCCTTATTTAATAACGCCTATTCAGGTAACCAATGATATCGCCCGGTTTAGTAGCGTAGTAACTACTGACCCTACCACAGCGCAACCTTTTACTACGACCTTACAGGTTAAAGTTACCGACAAGTACGATAATGTAATACCTAGCCTCCCCGTGACTTTTACAGTTAATCCGGGGCCCAGCCTATCCAATAATGCGAATAAAAAGCCAACGGCTAATTTCAGTACAGTGTTAAATGGCCCATCTACCTATTCCGGTCAGACTGATACCAGTGGTCTTATCACCACACCGTTAGTCTTCCCAGCGCTTTATGCCGGTGATTTTGACATTACCGCTCAAAGCTCACCGGGCGCAATTTCATTGGCGACTTTCTACATGCGAAACCTGGCCGATAGCACACCGAAGGCTGTTAATATTGCTACTAGCGCCACCGCGCTAACAACCACAGTTCAAACCGCTTTCAAAGAGTTTAGCGCCTATGTTACCGACCAAAATGGTAATGGTATACCGGGAATTCCGGTTACTTTCACGACAAGTATTATGCCGGGTGGGTCTGCTACCGGTATCTGGAATGGTAATGCGGCGCAATTCGTTACCCAAACCAACAGGATAGGTTATGCTTACGTCAATAAAGGTATTACTCTACCGGATACCCTGCCTACCTCGCCAGCACCTGATCTGACAGCTAATGATAAAGCTGGAAGTTATCAGGTCATTGGTACAGTTGCTACACCAATTAACCAGAGCGGTTTTATTTCAAATAATATTGATTTGACCAACCTGGCGGAAAATACGGTCGCTAACAGCGAAATAACCTTTACCAGTCTGGGCGTAACCAGCCAGCCAGTTGATCTGCCCTTCGGGAGTTTTAACCTGCACCTGGAAGACCGGTTCCAGAACCCGATTAACAATTATCCAGTAACTTTCTCGATACCGGTATCCATTACTGGCGTAGCCA
>JAYSYV010000650.1:0-1555 GCA_043727245.1 Chloroflexota bacterium
GGTCAGTAGTGCTAACCCCGGCCTGATGCGGGTCAATGCCATTTTGTTTGGCTGCGTCAATCAGGCTGCTAAAGAGGCCCATCTGTTCCACTTTAGGCATCTGGTTAAAATATTCCTGATGTACCTGCTGGACTGTTTCTTCCGGACCGTGATCCACAAACCCCTGATAAGTGGCGGCCACGTGCTGAGGGTCAAGCTGGTTGACACTGCCGCTGCTGTGGGCCTCGGCTAATTGCTGATGTTGCGGATTGGTAAAATCGAAAAACCCCATTTTGAATACCCTACCTTTTGTATAAATTCTAAATAACCCCATTATTCCTCTTGAAAAAAGAATATTGCAAAATAGAGGCCACAACTTGAGAGTAGCCAGTGGTCAGTAGCTAACAGTCAGTATTTAACCGGTAGTTAAATTCAAAACTTGCTGCAAATTGGTTTTCTGAGTTAGCTTCTAAATCAATCTCCTTTGACCATTCGCTAGTAATTTATGTTAGAATTGCCCCTGTTCAGGCCCGATTGTTTTTGAAAGAGTTAAAATGCTTAGAACGGTAAATGTTACCCGGTACGTTACCCCTTTGCGCGAGGGCGGTTCGCTCCCGGCAATTGTCGAAGCCGACGATGACGGATTATACGTGCTAAAATTTAGAGGAGCGGGGCAGGGTCCGAAAGCTCTGATCGCGGAACTGGTGGCCGGTGAAATCGGACGTAACCTGGGATTGCGCGTGCCGGAAATTGTCTTTATGGAACTGGACGCGGCGTTAGGCCGGAACGAAATGGACCCAGAAATCCAGTCGCTTATCAAGGCCAGCGCCGGGCAAAACCTGGGCCTGGATTTTCTGCCCGGCTCATTGGCCTTCGACGCAGCCGCCCCGAATACTATTGAACCGGAATTGGCCTCGGCGGTTGTCTGGTTTGACGCGTTTGTAACTAATATGGACCGGACCGCCCGCAACACCAACATGCTGCTTTGGCATAAAAATCTCTGGCTGATTGACCACGGCGCGGCCCTATTTTTCCAGCATACCTGGAACGATTACCTGAACCGCAGCCGCACTCCCTTTGCGCTCATCAAACAGCACGTATTGCTGCAATATGCCAGCAAAATCCCGGCGGCTGATGCCCGCTTGCGGCCTTTGCTCACACCAGAAAAACTGAAGGACATCCTGACCCAGATACCGGACGCATGGTTGTCGCCGGAACAGGGTTTTACCAGCTCGGATGAGATGCGCGAGGCTTTTCTAACTTTTCTTATTACACGACTGGAAAATTCAAATATTTTTGTAGAGGAGGCGGTCAATGCCAGGACCAAACTCCTTTGATTACGGCATCGTCCGGGTAGTACCAAGAGTGGAACGGGGCGAATTTATTAACGTTGGTATTATCTTGATTTGCCGCGCCAAACGCTACCTGGCGGCCCAAATCGAGCTGGACGAAGCCCGTCTGCTGGCCTTTTACCCGGCTATAGACCTGGCCGAACTCAAACAACACCTGGATGTTATTCCTAAAATTTGCGCCGGGGGACCGGATAGCGGGCCGATTGGACAGTTATCTTTGCAGG
>JAYSYV010000651.1:0-1554 GCA_043727245.1 Chloroflexota bacterium
AAATTCCCCGATTTGATTCACTCAGTCAAACCGGAACCGCACAACGAAATCCCCCAGGCTTCCTCGGCCCACGATACTTTCTATGACTTTATTTCCCTGACACCCGAATCCATGCATATGCTGATGTGGGTCATGTCCGACCGGGCTATACCTCGCAGTTTTCGGATGATGGAAGGCTTTGGGGTTCACTCCTTCAAGCTGATTAACAGCCAGGGCAAAGTCAACTTTGTAAAATTCCACTGGAAGCCGGTGCTAGGTATTCACAGCCTGGTCTGGGACGAAGCGGTGAAGCTGGCCGGTAAAGATCCCGATTTCCACCGCAAAGACCTCTGGGAAGCAATTGACCAGGGTGATTACCCGGAATGGGAGCTTGGCTTGCAGTTAGTGCCGGAAGCAGACGAGCAAAAATACGACTTTGATATACTGGATGCGACCAAAATTATCCCGGAGGATTTGGTTCCGGTAATCCCGGTCGGCAAAATGACCTTAAATCGCAATCCCGATAATTACTTTGCCGAAACGGAGCAGGTCGCTTTCCATACCGGCAATATCGTGCCGGGTATTGACTTCAGTAATGACCCGCTACTGCAAGGCCGTAACTTTTCCTACGAGGATACTCAATTAATCCGGCTGGGTGGCCCCAACTTCCATCAGATTCCCATCAACCGGCCAGTCGTGCCGGTATCGAATAACCAGCGTGACGGTTATAACCAGATGTCGGTTATTAAGGGTCGGGTTTCCTACCATCCCAGTTCGCTGGACGGGCATTCTCCGGCTGAAGTGCCGCCGACAGAAGGGGGCTTCGCCAGTTATCCCGAACGCATTGAGGGGACCAAACTACGCGAACGCAGTATCAGTTTTGCCGACCATTACGGTCAGGCTAAATTGTTCTGGAACAGCATGTCGGTAGCCGAAAAGCAGCATATCTCCTCGGCTCTACAGTTTGAGCTAACTAAAGTCGAAACCAGGGAAGTCCGGGCGCGGATGCTGGAACACCTGGGTCGCATCAACGAAGTGCTGGCAAGCCAGGTAGCCGGGGCTTTGGGCGAGAAAATGGTGGGCGGAAAATCGGTCCCGGACGATGGAACCAGTATCGCTCCGGCCCTGGCCGACTTTGCCAACGCGGTATCCCAAACCAGCGCTTCGGGCGGCTTGCAGCGTACTTCCGGTCTGAGTATGCTGGAAATACCAAAATTCCCGGTGGATAATCTCAAGACGCGCAAGGTTGCAGTGCTAGTAGCCGATGGCGTACCGGCTGCACAGGTGACAGCTATTAAAGAGGCTCTTAAAGCGGTTGGAGCTAAAGCCGAAGTGTTGGCCTCACACCTGGGTAGTGTAATCAGCGCCGAAGGTCAACCGGTAGCGATTGATAAAGCTTTACCGAGTAGCGGCGGTTCGGTGGCCTACGATGCTATCTTCATACCGGGCGGGAAAAGCGCCGAGGCTTTGAGGAAGCAAGGCCCGGTCCGCTATTTAATCGCCGAAGCCTACAAGCATGCCAAGCCGATTGGCTCAGTGGACGAAGCGAACGAACTGGTGAGACTAGCCATCACT
>JAYSYV010000652.1:0-1552 GCA_043727245.1 Chloroflexota bacterium
CTGGCTCGATCAGTATCAAAATAACGCGAAACATACCGGCCGGAAGCTGTCGTTTGGTCCCTTACACCGCTGTAGAGGCTACTTCTTTCATCGAATTCGAATCTCTACACCTGCCATTAAAGTAGACCCGGATGAACCAGGTAGTACCTCAATCATCAAAAAGTTAGAAAATTTAGAGCCACCACTTATTAATCGATGACCCAGTTATCTTTTAAGAAGCCCTTGGTTAATAACCAAAAAGTTTAGGTAAATAAGTACCCAGAAGATAACCACCCACGCCAGAAACTGTGCCAACCAATATTATTTCAAAGGCACTGCCCAATATAGGTGTCCTGGCTAATTTACCTCGTACAATTCCAAGAATCACTAAAAATAAAAAGCTGAGTCCTAAAGAGACCACGAAGGCCGCTCCCACGGGCAAAAAGAAATAAGCAATCAGGGGTACAATTGAAGCCACTATGTAGGAAAGCGCCATGGTAAACCCTTCGGCTATTTTTACTGTCTGAGGTTCTATATCCAGGCCAAGCTCTTTTTCTACCATTGTTTTAGTGTAGGCCTTAGGGTTCTGACTGAGATGCCGGGCTATTACCACAGCATCCTCATGCTTTACTCCTTCACTTTCCAGTATCACGACAAATTCTTCCAGTTCTTTTTGAGGGTTGGCTCTCATATTCTCAATTTCGGCCTTGACTTCAGCTTTCTGGACCTGGGCCTCTGATTTTCCCGAGATAAACTCGCCCGCCCCCATTGATAATGCCCCGGCGAAAGCTTCCGCCAGACCCGCTATGATCACAGCCTTCGTGCTAGCTGTACCACCAGCCACCCCACTGATTACTCCAAGCGGAACAAGTAACCCATCCAGTGACCCAAAGACAATTTGCCTGATTCGTCCCAACTTTAGGACCCGCTCTTTTTCTCCGTTAACATGTTCGAGTTGTTCAGTCCGAGTTATAACTCTTTCTTCATTCTCTTCACTCTTTTTGTTTTGATCCGTACCTGTGTTTGAAACATAGGACATAAAATAATTCCTTTGGTAATAAAGCTTTTTTTCAGATATGGTTATAATCAAATTTTTAATATAATATTACTTTGGATATAATTTACGCCAAATTAAGTAATTAATTCAAAGTAATATTCTCAAAAAGAACTGCAATAGTTAGACCAATATTCCGTTTAAGCCTCAAGTATTAAGCAATTAGGTGGGCCTAACTTTATAGGCCCAGTCCTGGATGCATTTCGCATCCGAATTGATCCAAGCTTAATTTCCGCCTTAAGCAGCATGCGAATAAGCATGATGGAATCCTTCCAGGACTGGAATTGATACGATTTTACCGCTTTGTGTTGTTGATGTTTTTCGGCTTGCGGTATTGTTTGTCCAATTCCTTGATGAGGTCGCTTTGCATCATAATAATCACAGTATGCTTTCAAGGGGTATTGCCAGGTTAAGCAGGCGAAGAAGAGCAAATTGTGAGATACTGCTGCTTAATTCAAATAAACACTTTGAGCAATGAGAGTAGAGTATCCCCCTGAAAACCAAATCGACCAAACCCAG
>JAYSYV010000653.1:0-15104 GCA_043727245.1 Chloroflexota bacterium
GATTGGAGTTGGGTTTGCAGTTGTTCGAGCAAACGAGCATCTTCAAAAGCGACATACTCGCTGTCCAGGTCTATGATGGCCTCGCCCGGTTGAGCCAGCAGGTCGCGGACTCCCAGGGCGTAAAAGGGCTGCATATATTCGTAATAGGCTCTATCTTTCCGGTCGGTCCAGATTTGTTCGCTTTTATTCTCGTCAAAACCCTGTCCGGCATAATCCTCAAATTTAATCAACGCGGCAGAACGCCGGGGTAAGCCCGTCTGTTCGCTCAACAACCTGGCGACTGTAGTTTTCCCGGCTTTGGCCGGGCCAATCAATACTATAGTAGGCATGTGTCTACTTACTCCCTGAAATTAATAGGGTTTATCAAAAGAGTACCCATCCACCACCAGAATATTTTTAGCTATTTCAGGTGAGATTGAGGGTGTATTCATTTTGTCTTTTCTATCAAAAAAATAGCACTCCATTCTATCAATAGCTCTATTTTATACGAAACGCGGAGAATTACAAACAGAATAGAAAAGAAGCCGAGTGTAAAACTTCGGCTCCTTCGTAATAGGTGACTTGCTGTAGACGAGCAAGGCTGCTGCCTAATATATTTTCACCAGATTAGGCCGGTTGTTCAGGCCGGTCCATGCGTTCGGGAGCGCTCATACCCATCAGGGTTAACGACCGCGCCAGCACATTGCGAGTGGCCTGGGTCAGGGCCAGGCGGGCCTGGGAAACCGGCAGGTTAGCCGGGTCCAGTACGTAGCAATCCCGGTAGAAAGCGTTGTAAGCGCGAGCCAGTTCCAATGTGTAGAAAGGCAAACGCTGGAGTTCCGCCACCCCGTTGTCAATGCAATTCTTGGCGACTTCCTGGATTGTTTCGGGGAACAGCAGCAGGTGGCGAATCAAAGACAGTTCGGAAGGGTGGCCCAGCAGCGAAAGATCGGCGCTTTCTATCTGAGGAATAATCCCCGACTCTTCGGCTTTCTTGAAAATACTGGCGGTCCGGGCGTGGGAATATTGCACATAATAGACCGGGTTAGTATCGTTCTGAGCGATAGCCAGGGTCACGTCAAAGTCCAGCGATGCTTCGGGCGACCGGGCAATCATGTTATAGCGAATGGGGTCCGGCCCGGTAATATCCATCACCTCGCGCAGCGGGATAAAGTTCTTGTTACGCTTGCTCATCCGTAACCCGTTCACGCTCACTAACTGGTAGACCAGGATAATCAGGTCTTCCGGGTTGACACCGGTAGCCTGCACGCCCGCTTTCATGCGGGGAATATGGCCCTGGTGATCGGCTGCCCACAGGTCAATGACCTTGCTAAAGCCGCGCACCTTGAACTTATTATAATGATAGGCAATATCCGAGATAAAGTAAGTCGGGACACCATTCGAGCGAATCAGAACGTTATCTTTGTCCTGGCCGAGCGCACTCGATACGAACCAGATGGCCCCTTCCCGCTCGGATACATGGCCTTTATCGCGCAGCATTTGCAAGATTTTTTCAATCTGGCCGGTATCAAAGAGAGCCTGTTCGTGGAACCAGACATCGAAAAGGACACCTAGCTGGGCCAGGTCTTCCTCGTTGTGTTCCAGGACAATCTTGACTCCTTCTTTGCCGACCAGGGCTTTGGCCTCATCTCCCGGTAAGTCTAAAAAGCGTTTACCCTCGTGCGCGATAAGTTCACGGGCATAGGTCCGGGCATTGTAACGCACATCCTTAAACTCGCGAGCTTCGGTCGGCTGGCCGGTTTCCTCGTCCAGTTTCATGGCAAGCGGTTCGCCTTTATCATCGGTTACGGGCAGACCCAGTTCGTCCTGGTAGTAAATCCACATGCTTTCGTTCCAGGCCCGGATTTGATTGCCCGCGTCATTGACGTAGTACTCGCGCTCGACCTGATAACCGGCTGCCACCAGCACACTAGCCAGGGTATCACCCATACAGGCGTTGCGGGCCGAGCCGATAGTAATAGGGCCGGTCGGGTTTGCACTGACAAACTCGACCTGTACCTTCAGGTCATTGCCCATATTCACGTTGCCGTAAGTGTCGCCCTGGTCCAGGACACCTTTAACCTGGGACTTCAGCCAGTTTTCACCCAGCCGGAAATTTATAAAACCGGGCGGGGCTACTTCTACCGCCGCGATATAATCCACCGGAGCCAGGTGGCCTTTGATAATCTCGGCAATCTTAAGCGGACTCATACGAGCGGTCCGAGCCATCTTCATAGCGACGCTAACCGCGTAATCGCCGTGTTCAGGTTTGGAGGGATGTTCGACGGTAACTTCGGGTGTAACCAGTTCGGGTAATTCACCAGCGGCAAGAGCGGCACTGATGGCCTGGCTTACCAGGGCGCTTATAACATCTTTTATCATAAATCCAATATTTTCTAAACGAGTCGGCCATTGTTGAATTAACTTATTTCAACGGGAGCCAACCGCTAATCTTTAACTACTTACTTTATAGCCGGTACATCTTTTCCAACTGCGTCCTGGGTCGGGACCAGGATTTCAGGCTCCAGGTTGCCGCCACCTTTCAAGAAGGTTTTACGGACCCGCGCCAGACCGCGAATATCTTCCGAAGCAGTCTTGACAATTTTTACTCGCGTATCGAGGTCTTCAATCCACTCGACAGGCACTTCATAAATCCGCAACCGGTTATGCTCGGCCAAAAGCAGCATTTCCGTATCGAAGAACCACTCGTTATTTTCGATTAAGGGTAACATACGGCGAACTACATCGGTCCGGCAAGCCTTAAACCCGCACTGGGCATCGCTAAAAGCGTTGAAGAAGCTAAATTTAATCATGAGATTATAGACCCGCGAGATAATCTCGCGCTTCCACTGGCGGGTCACGACCGCTCCTCGAGCCAGGCGAGAGCCAATCGCCAGGTCGCTATGGCCGGTAATAATTGGGGCCACCAGCGGCAGGAAACTTTTCAAATTGGTAGAAAGGTCCACGTCCATGTAGCTTACCACATCAGCGTCAGTATTGGACCAGGCATAGCGTAAGGCCCGGCCCCGGCCTTTTTTATCCAGGTGCAACGCTTTGACATCGGGGTAAGTCTCTTGCAGACGCTGGGCAATCTCCCAGGTCTGGTCAGTGCTGGCGTTATCGGCCACTGTAATCCGCCAGCGATACGGGAAATGGTCTTGAAGGTAATTTCGTAAGGTTGTTACACTTTTTCCCAGCACTTCCTGTTCGTTGTAAACGGGTATAACTATCTCAACCAGCACATCTTTCCAATTCATTTCTTCTTTACCGCTTCCAAATTTGATTATTATTGGTTTTAATTGACAAAAGGCCGGTTAGCCCCGGCGCGACCACCGCCAAACCACCAAAGCCACCAGCACCCCTAGAACCGTAAACAGGTTCGGGGAAGGAAAAGGCTTTGAAAACCCGTTAGCTTGCCTGGTGAGAGCCGAATAATCCGTAGCGCCCCCGCTTACCTCTTCAGGAGCCGTATAGTGCCGCATTCGCCACCACAGGGCCAGAGTTTCCCGCATCGCCCGCAAAATCACTTTGACATTAGCCCCGGATTGGTCGCCCACCAGGCGGGGGTAATGATTCACGCCTACCTCTATAATACTCCGGCCCTGACGCTGAGCTTTGGCGTGAATTTCTGTATTTATCAGAGCGCCCGGCGAGGTCAGTTCCATCGCCTTTAGTACGTCAGCCTTGAAAATTTTGAAGCCGCAGTCAATATCGCGCAAATGAATCCCAAAAAAAACCGTCACAATCGTATTGAAAGTATAACCTATCAGGAACCGGTAGAAAGGGTCGTTGCGCTTTTTGCGATACCCGGCAATTATATCGGCCTTACCCACGTAAGGAGCCAGGAGTTTTATATCAACCGGTTTGAACTGGCGGTCGCTATCCATAAACATCAGGTAGTCGCCCTGGGCCGCCTTGAAGCCGCTGCTAAGGGCCGCCCCGTACCCCCGGTTGGGCCGGTGATGGACCACTTTAATCAGGTCGGGCCGCGAGGCCGCGAGGCGGTCGGCGATTTCCGGCGTACGGTCTTTGCTGCCGTCGTCTACCACGATGATTTCAAAACTTTGAAAGTTTTTGGGTAATTCCTCTAACGCTTCGTTGACCACAATCTCAATATTGGCCTCCTCGTTATAGGCAGGCAAGATCAACGACAACATACCGTCAACCATCGGGCGCAGGCTCCTGGTAATCAACCGGCCATGTCAAAAGGCCGTTTACACACTTCTAAGACTCTCCGGCATAACGCCACTTTAATCCGAATTTCTTCATGAGAACGCCGCCAACCCTGCTATATTGCTTCAAAATGGTTGCACTTGCACGTTGGGGAAGCCTGGAGAGGTTTATCTCAATTCAAAAGGCTGAAATCAGCTTCAATCAAAGCACCTTATTTTAACCTAAAATGGCAGGTCGCGCAAACCGGCCAATCGGATTATTTTCTCACATTTTGAGGAAATGCCCCGGTAGACTATTGACTCTTTTCTAAAGTCTGCTATCATAAAGTTTAATGTTACTACTGAATAAGAGTAACAAAAACGCCAGATATTAAACTGCCGGGAGCCGGAGTAAAGCGAAGGGGAACAAATCATGTCAGTATCGAATGATGTTTTAAAGCCTGGTCAGGGTAACGAGCAGGATATTGTACCCATCCAACGCATTGATTATGTCGAGTTTTATGTCGGCAATGCCCGGCAGGCCGCCCAATATTACCGGAGCATCTTCGGCTTTGAAATCGTCGCCTTTAAAGGGTTGGAAACAGGCTCCCGCAACACCACTAGCTATGTCCTGCGCCAGAATAAAATTACTTTCGTTGTCACCGGCGCTCTCCACTCCGCTAGCCCGGTCGCCGAACACGTCAAGCTGCATGGCGATGGCGTGAAAGATATTGCTTTCCTGGTGGACGATGTAAATAAAGTCTATGAAGGAGTCACGGCGCGAGGGGCAAAAGGATTACAGCCGCCGACCGACCTCCAGGACCAATACGGAACCGTCCGCAAAGCGGTTATCGGTGTATATGGCGACACCACCCACACTTTTATACAGCGCAGCGATTATATCGGGCCTTTCTTGCCCGGCTTCCAGGCTTTTGAAAGTACAGCGGCCCCTACTTCCCCGGTTGGCCTGGCTTCGCTGGACCATATGGTAGCAAACGTAGGCTGGAACGAAATGGAACCGTGGGTTGAGTTCTACCGCAAAGTAATGGGTTTCACGCAGCTTGCTTCTTTCGATGACAAAGATATTTCAACCGATTATACCGCTCTGATGAGCAAAGTTATGCAAAATGGCAATGGACGGGTAAAGCTCCCCATCAACGAACCGGCCCCAGGCGTTCGCAAGAGCCAGGTCGAAGAATACCTGGACTTTTACAGCGGCCCCGGCATCCAGCATATAGCCCTGACCACTGGCAACATTCTGAAAACGGTCGAAGAACTGCGCCAGCGCGGGGTAGATTTCATCCGAGTACCCGACACCTATTATGAAAATTTGGAAGAACGCATCGGTGATATTAAAGAATCTTTGGACGAAATCCGGCGGCTGGGCCTCCTGGTAGACCGGGACGACGAAGGCTATTTAGTCCAGATTTTCACCCGACCCCAGGCCGACCGCCCGACCTTCTTCTTTGAAATCATCCAGCGCCATCACGCCCGCTCGTTCGGCAAAGGCAACTTCAAAGCTCTCTTTGAAGCTATCGAGGCCGACCAGGCTCTGCGCGGTACGCTCTAAATAAATAAGTTCCAAAATAAAATCACGCTAACTCAACGACGAGTAGCGTGATTTTTATTCTGATATTTTTTGTGAAGAAGCTTATCTAACCGAGAAGCTCGCTGACCTTCAGCTTAAACCCAGGGATTACATCCTCCCCTACAAGTTCATCCTGGTTATGCAGCACCCGTACCGGTTTTGGTTGAGTGAGATGATATATTTCTATCTCTTGCTTTTGAGGATTTATCGCCCAAATAAGACCAACACCGACCTTTTGCCATTCCAGTATT
Organism: Chloroflexota bacterium; assembly: GCA_043727245.1. GTDB lineage: Bacteria > Chloroflexota > Chloroflexia > Chloroheliales > Chloroheliaceae > 54-19. The sequence goes on from JAYSYV010000653.1 coordinate 5,970, forward strand.
TTTTGCGCGGCTGCGTCACGTTCCGGTTTGCTGCGTAAATCCGTTGGTGAATGAATTTCCACTACTAAATCCGGCACTCCTTTGATACTTTTTCGGCTTTTGGCCGGAACTCGGCTGGCCCTGATAAAGCCTAAATCTGGTATCGGCATCCAACCGGTCCCAACATCAAAGGTGGTTGATAACCACAAAGTACCAAGTATTTCTTTGGGGTCCAACATAAATAATTCGTTACTGATGCGACGCGCAATCCGACCGTGTTCATCACCAGGCATTGGCTTCTTCACCAACTTTCCATTGACCAACTCATAAAGCTCCTCAAACTCCGGGAGAGCCTCAAATTCTTCCGGTGTAAAAGTACGTTCAAAGTTAAAGCTTCTTACTGGTAATGCCATTTTGGTAATCATTCCCTTCTTCCTACTCAATTACAGTTATGGGTAGGGGGTTGCTTTTAGCGCTCAAGCCGTATACTGTCCCCTTTAATTATACCGCAAGAAAGCCAAGTAAACCACAGCAACCCAGAAACTCTTACCTGGTTGCCGCATGATGGTCGAGAAAATTTGATGTAAAAACTTTACACCGGGTTAAAGAGTGAACTATACTGGTTCGGTTCAATTTACTTACCTGGCTTTTGTAACAAACTAACGGAAATTTATCTTATGTCAACTAAAATAAACCTGCGCTGGAATTTTCTTTTTTCATTGTTAATCCTGGCTTCGCTCTTTTTAGGCGGTCCCCTTCAGGCTTCGGCTAACTCTTACATCACGCCCGAACAGGAAATTGTCCGAGCGGGCTTGCCCGGTGTTAAGGCCGTTCCCGGTCAGGCCGACGTTGCGAAATTGAAGGCCACCAACCAGGATTTAATGGGCGCGGTTTCAGGGCAACAAATGGTCAGCCAGCTAGAAAACCTTTCAAAGTTCTCGCGCTGCCTGTTCGATCCCGGCCACCAACAGGCTGGTGACTACATTATCAATACTCTAAAAGGGCTGGGTTTCGCGCCTATCGTCCAGACCTTCCAGGCTCCCGAAGCTCGTGGAGTACCTTTGCGAAACATCATTGTCCGGCGGCCCGGCAAAAACTCCCAGGCGGTCCACCTGCTGACCGCTCACTGGGACAGCAGCCCGACCCGCACTTTTCCGCCCACCTGCAACAGCCTGGCCCCCGGCGCGAACGATAACGGCAGCGGAACTGTCGCCCTCCTGGAAATGGCCCGGTTAGTGGGGAACGGCCAGGACAGCCGGGTAGCCTTTCAGGATGATGTCGAACTGGTCTGGTTTGATGGCGAAGAATTTGGCTGGTTGGGCAGCCAGTATTTTAACGCCCAATGGAACACCGACCGGCAAATCAATCCTGACGGGCTGAATTTAGGAGCCGTAGTCAACCTGGATATGGTCGGCTACCGAGGCGACAAAGCCCAGGGTGAAATCTGGGCCGTAGCGCAGGATGCGGCCACTAAGGCGCTGGCTAATGAAGGGCAAAACCTGGCTCAACTCTATCTGCCCGGTGTCAGGTACGGCGTATATATGATTGGCGATAAATTCCCTGCCGCTCGCGACCCTAACCGCAACAGTGACCAGCTTAGTTTCTGGAACGCCCACCAGGGTACGGCTATCTTTTTAACCGAGGACGTGGCTGACAGCCTGGGCGGAGATGAAAGCTGGCACACGCCGGGCGATAAGCTTTACCTGAGCGACGGCAGTTTGCGGCTTGACCCGGCTTTACTGGTTGACTCGACACGGGTGGCCTTGCTCATTGTAGGCAACCGGGCCAGGATGGGGCCGGGCCGCTTCTTTACCCGGTTGAAATTACCTTTCGAGCAAAACTGGGCTAAAGCCGACCGGCCAATACGCATCAGCTCCGAAACCGGCCAGGCTCCCGGACGAGGCTGGCTGTGGGGTCCGCAGCCCAACCTGGTAGAGCAGGAAACTTACACCGAGGGACCGGGCGGCCAGCGCGAGGTGGTTTATTTTGATAAAGCCCGCATGGAGATTACTAATCCTGATAAGGGATATGTCACCAACGGCTTGCTCGTCACTGAAATGACCACCGGCCAACTGCAACTGGGCGATAACCGTTTTGAGCTTCAGGCAGCTTCAACCCTTCAGGTGGCCGGAGATTCAAACGAGCAAAACCGCAACCAAACCGCCCCGAATTACGCCAGCTTTACGGCCCTGGTAAAGGCCGGACCGGGCCAGGACACCACCGGGCAGTTTGTCCAGGTCACCCTTTCCAAATCCGGGCAGGTCGGCCAGAACCCGGCTTTATCCGGGATGGCTAATAACCGCTATTACGCCCCTGAAACCGGCCACAATATTCCGGATGTATTCTGGAACTGGTTCGCGCAAGAGGGTAAGATTTATGATACCCAGGCCGATATTTACCGGACCGGGCCGGTCTTTGACTGGCTTTCTATGGTGGGACTGCCTTTGAGTGAAGCCTATTGGGTGCGAACGCAGGTGGGTGGAGTTGAAAAAGATGTGCTGGTCCAGCTTTTCCAGCGGCGGGTGCTTACCTATACTCCATCCAACCAGGCCGGTTGGCAAATCGAAATGGGCAACGTGGGGCAGCATTATGTGGCCTGGCGCTATGGAAATTAAACCGTCTGGTCCGGAAGCGTAGTAACTGGCGCAATCGGGTTTAAGGATTTGTCATTTTCGGAGAGAGCCTGGGCCAGTTCCTGCAAACTGTGGATAGTTTCAAAACTGGCCTGGTTTTGGACTTTAAGCGTACCGGTAGTCGCGCCAATCTCTCGGAGTTGCCGGTTTAGATGCTGCAAGGATTGGGCCTGTAGCCGGCAAGCAACCTCAACCTGGCTGATCAACTTTTGGCTGGTCCCGACCACCTCTACCACTGTCCGGTCCGAAAAAGTCGTTTCGTAAGCTGATTGTGTCAGCAAGAGCAACTCGCTATGCCCGCGCTCGGTAAGTTGAGTGCAAAGTGAAACCGCCTCCTGAACGCTGGAAATGACTATTTGCACTCTGGCCCCGGTTTGCCTGGCCCGACCGGCTAATCGCTGAATCTCACCAGCCACCGCGCCAAACCGCTTTCCCGCTTCGCGGGCCTGGGCCGCTTCCAACGTGGCATTTAAGGCCAGGAGATCAATTTCGTCCGCTACGGTAGTAATAAGCTCAAAAATTTGGCCGATTTCACCGGCATGGATTTTCAAGTCCTGACTATTTGAAGCAATTTGATCTACCCCGACCCGAAAGTTTTCCAGGATATGGCTGCCGGAGTCGGTTTCCCGCATTACCTGCTGGACCTGCTCCCTGGCATTGGTGACAATTTGACCGACCTGCTGGATAGAACCGTCTACCTGGACCGTTTTTAGTTCCAGGCTTTCGATATTATTGATAATTTCAGCCAGCTCGCCAAGTTGATTATTGCTGAGTCCGGTCTGACTTTCAAATAGCCGGTTAATTTCGTGAATAAGCCGGGTAAATTGCCTGGCAATTAAAAGCACGTGCTCTCGTTTAAGTTGCAGCTTGCGGTTGGTAAAAGCTATCACGCGGTTTTGTTCATCTAAGTGCGCCGACATACGGTTAGTATTGTAATAGAGAAACCCGGCCACCACCCCGACCGAAAGCTGGACCGCCAGCGGGAAAATCAGCATATTAGAGATTTCTTCAAAGGGCCGGTTAATAAAAATATAGGCCAACCCGGCAGTACAAACCAAACTCAACAGAGTTACCCAGAACAGCCAGCGCAAGTCGGCCAGAATCACGGCTATTATAAGGGTTACGCAGAAAAGACCGGACGAGGTCCGAATACAATCCATTTGGGCAAACTGGCCTTTTTGCAAAAGGAAAAGGCTGATAAAGAAAATATAATTTGCCCCGAAAAAGAAGATTAAAGCGATTTGTTGAAACCCGGTCTTGTTAAGAGCATAAACCATAAGTAAAAATATCAGGAAAAAAGTGGTGGGTAAAAAAGAAACAATCTCAAAGCCGGACAGCAACAGGAGGCAAGAGTACGTGCCTAGAAAAAAGCAATAACTCAGGCAAAGACTATTCAAAAGGCGCGATTGGCGGCGGACCGTGAGCGAAGACTGCACAGGAGAAATATGGTTAATCCACTTTTTATATAATTTCTGGTAAAAAGCAGGCATTTGGGCCAAGCCGCCGGTCTGAGGGACAGGTTCGAATTCCAGGGGTTGAGCTTTAGCGGAGCCTAGCCTGGTGGGATTTTGGTCAATCTCAGCCAGATTAACCAGGGCTTGCTTGCTGGACCCGATACAATCCAGTAGTCGGCTGGTTAACCGACCGATTTCTTCACTTTTAGCGGTAACAGCCGGAAGCTCTACCAGCACGCCGTCCAGGTTACTTTGCAAGTCCTTAATTTCTACAAAGACACTCTTACTATTCTTTCCAAGGTTATCCATTAAATAGGTCAACTGGTCAATAAAGACCGGGGCCGAGCGGGCGCTCTGGGCCAACTCCTGGGCCTGATTGCGGCCTTGCAAACTGACTTTCGCCAGGGAGCCTACACTACCCTGCACCTCATTTGCCACCTGCCGCACTTCTTCGGCGGCATCTCGCGAACGGATAGCCAGGCGGTAGACTTCGGCGGCAACCATCGTGAAACGGCGGCCCTGTTCCAGATGACCCGCCGCTTCAATCGAGGCATTCAAGGCCAGCAAGTTAGTTTCTTCGGCCACTTCGCTGATAGAACCAACCACCTGTTCAATCTGGATGGCGGCCAGGGCCAGTTCTTCCACGCTATGGTTAATCAACTCCAACAATTGTTGCAGCCGGTTGTAAACAGCCAAATTAGTACGGATGGCTTCGCCTCTTTGCGATACAATCGTCTGGCTGTCGCCAATGACCTCGGCAGCCTGCAACAACAAAGTGTTAAGCCGGTAGGTACTTTGTCTTAACTGCCCTTCCGAAACTTCGATTGCCAGGACCGCGCTTTCCTCTAATTTAGCCAGGTCCTGGTGGTTCATAAAAATCACTTCCAGGTTAGCTAACTCTATTTTAAGAGTATCCATTAGTTTTTCGGCCTGTTCAGTCTGCTTAGTAAGCCGGACCATAACCGCTTTCAACCTATAATTACGCTTGTTCAGGCGGTTAAACAGGGTGAGAATATTCCGCTCGAAAGTGATAGCGGATAGAGAAATAATTAAAATTAGAGCCAGCGGTATGCGGAAAAGTTGGTTGTAATAAGTTAAATCGTTAGGCGCAATAAGAGGCGTAAACGGGACCGTCCACAAACCAAGCGCCAGCAACCCTACTACCGAAAACACCATAATAGCCAGGCAAATTCGGTAGCTAACCGCGATACCGGCAATTAATATCGGCAATATAAGTAATACATTACCTGGCCGGAAATCCTGGTATGCGGTTAAAGCGTCATCTGGGGAACGTTGCAGATTGTAGTAAGTCAGAGCCGCCAGAATAGTGAGGGTGTTCAACCAGGCCGCCAGGCCCGGGCTGCCGCCTTTAGCAACGGTATAGGTCAGGGCAGCCCCGGTTAAAAGTATAGCTGTAACCGAAAATAGGCGGGAAGAATTGCTAAAAAGCAAAGTTACCGCCAAACCAAACAAAAATAAGGTAAATTCGACAAGCAGCAGGATATTAAACAAGCGAGCCTTTTGGTTGGCCTCGCTCGCCAGGTAAGAGGCGGGCTGGATTAAGCGGTCTGTGGCAAGCCTGACATAATTACCAAGCGACCGGAAGAAAAGACCTTTTTGAGTGAGCATTTAGCAGAGGGTAAAGTGAATTAGCTGTAAAACCAAAACTGAAGCTATAACTCTGATTATTATAGCATAATTATAATCTTATTTATAATCCAGAATAGCCTGTTACTACAACTAAGAGGTATTTTTAGGATATATTGCTTGCAAATCAACAAAAGTTCTGCTATTATTTTTATTATCTGATTTCGATATGTAAGATTCAGCTTAAACGTTGCAAGCCTGGACAGGTTTGCCTGACCTCTCCTACATCCGACTGACCAATGAAGATCACTACAAGTTTTTAAACCGGCTGGTCGGTTATACTTAATTGTATATTTTAAGAAGTAAACCACTTTTGATGTTAAAACCTGAATTCCGGGAGGAGACAGAATGTCTTTTAAACGTAATTTACACCTTTTAGTTCTGGGTGTTATGATGGCGGCCCTTTTCGCAGCTTGCGGTGACAATACCGCGACTGTTCCGGCGGCTACTACTGCTGCCGCGACGACTGCCGCTGCTGCAACTACCGCTGCTGCCGCAACTACCGCTGCCGCGACGACTGCCGCTGCTGCAACTACCGCTGCCGCCGCAACTACCGCTGCCGTTGCGACGACCGCCGCTGCCGCAACGACTGCCGCTGCCGCAACGACTGCTGCCACCGCAACTACCGCTGTTGCGACGACCACCGCTGCCGCGACTGCTGCTGCCGGTGGTGCATCTGATGTCATTGAAACCGTCAAGTTTGATGGAACCAGCGGCAAAAAGGGCGGCCAGATGGTTGTTGCCTTTGCCGGACAGGGTCCGTCTCAGTTGAACCCATACTACGCCGGTGAAACCGTAGCCGTAAACAACATCCGTATGATTTATGCCTATGTTATCGGCCAGAGCAACAATGCCAAGTACTACCCGTACCTGGTCACTGAAGTCCCGACCCTGGACAACGGTGGCGTTAAAGTTACCGGCGAGAAAATGGACATCACGCTGAAACTCAAACCGAACCAGAAATGGAGCGACGGTTCAGCTTTGACCAGCGCCGACTACAAATACACCTGGCAGTGGGTAACTGATGCCGACAACACCGGTCTTTATGCCGATGTTACTCCCTGGAAGCTGATTACCTCGGTTGACACGCCGGATACAAACACGGTTGTGCTGCATTTCAGCCAGATCCTGGGTCCTTACCTGAACTTCCTCAACGGCTTCTACCCGCTGCCGCAGAAAGTTTGGAGCACCTACCCGATCAAAAATGATCCTTCCAAGTTCGCCGAAGCCACCAAGCCGACTGTCACCAGCGGCCCCTTCAAAGTTGATGAATTCGTTGCCGACGACCGGATTACCATGTCCCGCAACGACAATTTTAGCTGGGCCTGGGGCTTTAACGCCTACCTGGACAAAATGATCTTCCGCTTTACCAAGGATGCCAATTCCGCCACCGCCGCTCTGCAAAGTGGTGAACTGGATGAAGTTGAAAACCTGGATGACAACGCCGTTGCTGCCAATACCAAGCTTGCGGCTAGTGCCGATGCCAAGTTCGATATTGCGCCTCAGTTCGCCTGGGAATATCTCCAGTTCAACCTGAGCAACCCGATTTTCCAGGACAAGGCCGTACGCCAGGCTCTGGTGCAGGCGATTGACCGGGAAGCCCTGGTCAAGCAATTCCGTACTCCGAAGACCGTCGTATTGCCAACAAACTGCAACCCATTAAGTGCTTTCTGCAACCAGGCTCTCAAGGCTTACCCATTTAGCGCCGATGCCGCCAAGAAGTTGCTGGACGATGCCGGTTGGAAAGCTGGTTCCGATGGCATTCGCGCCAAAGGCAACCTGAAGCTTGCCTTCACCCTGAGCAGTACCACCGCTCCGGTCCGCGTATCCACCGCCGAAGTTATCCTGACCTACTGGAAAGCGATTGGGGTAGATGCCAAGTTCCAGGGCTACGCCAGCAAGCAGTTCTTTGGCCCCTGGGCTAATGATGGTATCCTTTCCCGTGGCAAGTTTGACATTGGTATGTTTGCCCAGACCGCCGATGTTGACCCCGACAGCGGTTATGGTAACTACCACTCCAGCCAGATTCCGACCGATGCTAACAAAGGTAACGGCGCTAATTATGGCCGGATTAACGACAAGAAGATTGATGCTGACATGGATGGGCAGAAAGCCACAGTAGACCTTGCCAAGCGCAAAGCCTTCTTTGCCGATTTCTATCAGATCATTTACGACAATGTTTATGAAGGTTCGCTTTACACCCGTGTAAACAACTACATTGTCAGCAACAAGATCCAAAATTACAAAGTTAACCCGACCACCGATGCGAACCTCTGGAACGCTGTCGAACTGTGGGTTAAATAAAGTAAATTCGTAGTAGTAAAGTGGTACAGGGATGTTTCCCTCCCTGTACCACTTTTTCCAAAGGTCTACTAATTCTACTCCGTACAGTATTTCCCCTACAAAAATTAAACTACCGCTAAAGAGGTCAGGTTTCCAGGCAACCCAAAATTAAAGATAACTTAACAAAAGAATAAGAACAAATAGAGTATACAGATACAACTCTATTTGTTTGACGAATAGATAAAATCAGTTATAATTACTTTTAATAATTAGAATTCAAACTTCAAGGAATTTTTACCGTTTCTCTAAATGCCAGCAAACCTTAGAATTTCATTTGGCTTATAGCTAGTCGCCTGTATAAACAGAATTTGGATGGCAGGAGTTTAACCTAATGACGAAGTTTATCATTCGCCGTATTCTCGTATCTATTCCAGTATTAGTAGGTATTTCTATCCTGATTTTCTTCATGGTGCAACTGGCTCCGGGTGGGCCATTGGCCGCTTTCGGTCAAAACCCGCGCATGACGCAGGAACAAAGGGAGGCTATAGCCAGGAACTGGGGTCTGGATAAACCGCTGTGGCAGCAATACTTTCTCTGGTTCTTTTCCATGTTTCGTGGTGACTGGGGTACGTCATATAGTACTCGCCAACCGGTCCTGCAATTGATAATGGACCGGCTACCGGCTACCTTGCTACTAATGCTCACAGCCTATATACTTCAACAAATAATTGCTTTGCCATTAGGCATCTGGTCAGCCTTGAAACGCTACAGCCTGTCCGATAAAATCTTTACCGTTCTAACATATATCGGGTTTTCAATGCCCACCTTCTGGTTAGGTCTGATTCTGGTCTATACTTTCGCGGCAAACCTGAAATGGTTCCCTACTGGTGGCATTACTGCCCCCAGGCTACCGGCTTTTAATTCGCCTAGTTATGGACCCTGGTTCGCTAACGATCCTTTATTGGGGATTAGCGGCCTGGCGACCCACCTCATATTGCCGGTAATTACCCTGATTGTGGTAAATGTGGCCGCCGACAGCCGCTATATGCGTAGTTCAATGCTGGAAACTATCAACCAGGATTATATTCGTACCGCCCGAGCTAAAGGTTTGAGCGAAGGCGCGATAGTCCGACGGCATG
>JAYSYV010000654.1:0-1550 GCA_043727245.1 Chloroflexota bacterium
AACAGATCTGGAACGGGATAAATCAGTAAGTGTTGCAATAAGTAAAAAAGGGACAGCCGGTTTGGTGAGCTTAATAAACTTTCCTTGCATTGATTGAAAACAACGACCCCAAGTTTTCTTTGCTAAAGATAATAAAGATTGCATTTGTTATCCTCTCCGCAGATAATTTAAGAACGATTATACTACGATGAGTTATGTACCCATCACAGCCATCTACTTTACCTGCCTATCCCCTTTTTATAGGTTAATTACAAGGAACGCTTATTCTTTGTAATTGAATTTTCTGCAAATTAGGTGCTAAAATAGAGTGGATTTACAAAAAGTTGGTTTGGGTCAAATCTTACTTTCCAACAATTGCTTCCGCTAACAGGTGCGGTTAAAAATTATGGTTTTACTATTGCGGCTCCATTTTACCGGGAGTAAGAACCTTCCAGGAAAGAAGATAGTTGCCAATGCCAAAAGCTAAACTTGCCCGGCGTAAACCGGCCAAACGACCAGCCACAAAAGTAGCTCCTCCAGTACCCGCCCCTGACCCCCATTACTGGCATATTTACCGGGTAAACCGGCTTAAAACTATTTTCTGGCAATTGCCACTGGCCTTCCCCACGGAACAGGCCGCTGAGATGGAAGCCGCAAGGTTAGATTGCCTGGCCGTGATTAACCAGAAAAGTCACTTTTATGCTGCCATGGATGGTGCGGCCTCGCTTCACCTCTGGCTTGGTTACGATGTCAGGCCAGGAAAGTTGCCTGCCGGGAGTAACCCTAAACGCAAACCGGCCAATCAGAAAAGTAAGAAGGAAGAAGACGGGTTAGAAGATCATGAATGGCGGTGACCTCTATGAGCCATAATCAGGAAATTGTTGGGTGGCTGGAAAAGTCTGGCCTGGAACTGGCGATTGCGGTCTGGTTGGATGCCAAGTCCGGCCGCAGCCACAGCCTTAATACTGCCCTTAATTATCGCGACCACCTGCTAAATTTTCGCCAGACACTTCAACAAGCTAACCTTGACCTCGACTCTGATCCGGCCGTCGTGGCAACCCTGGCCCAGGCATGGGCCGGTTTTTCCGCTAAAGATCAGACCATTGGGAGCGCCACTTACAACAAACGGCTGGCTATCGTTTCCAGCTTCTACACTTTTGCCCGCAAAAGGGGCTATATAAAGGAAGAGAATCCGATTGGCCGCCTTGAACGTCGCCCGGTCCAGGCTTACGCGGGTGTTAAGTGGCTTACCCCTAAAGAAGGTAAAGTGAAGCTGGCGGCAATAGACCGTTCGAACCTGGCCGGAAAGCGTGACCTTGCGCTACTATCGGTCGGTATCCAGACCGGACGGCGACTTTCCGAACTGGCGGGGCTGCGCTGGGGCGATGTGCGACAGGGCGAAGGAGGAAAACTCACTTTAAACTGGCGGCGGACCAAAGGTGGCAAGACTACCAGCGATATTCTTACTCCTGGCATTAGCCGCTCGGTAATGGATTGGCTGGCCGCTTATTATACCGCCCCTAAACTTGGATCTTTACCAAAGGATGCCCCGGTCTGGGTCAGCCTTTCGC
>JAYSYV010000655.1:0-1549 GCA_043727245.1 Chloroflexota bacterium
CCGAAACCGGCCTCTACTACAACCGCTTCCGCTACTACGACCCCGAAGCCGGCCAATACCTGAGCCAGGACCCGATTGGTTTACTGGGCGGCCTGGCCGGCTACGCCTACGTGCCCGACCCAACAACATGGGTGGATGCGCTGGGATTAAGCGGCTGTAAGAAGCTCAGTGATAATATGGCGTCGACTTTCTTGGGGGGAAAGTATTCTGCACGCGTACTTCAGGAAGACATGATACTATACAGAACTGGAGAAAAAGGGAAACCTTTGGGCCAGTTTTTTTCTAAAGACGCTCCGGTGAGTGAAATTCAAGCGCGCATTGACAAAGCCATCTTGCCTGTATGGCCTGGTGGAGCCACCTCAGTGATTGACACAGGATACATGATAAAAATCCCTAAAGGGACTACTATTTACACTGGTAAAATAGCCCCACAAGGAGGAGTTTTTTTAGGTGGGACTCAACAAATAGTTGTTGAAACACCTTGGCTTATCGATGATGTAGAAGTTTTAAAATCTTTCCCACTTTTTAAGTAACTCTACGATGGTTGAAGTCAAAACAATGCTCTCTGAAATCCATGAGTTACTGATAAGCTCAGGGGAAAAGCAATGGGCAGGTGCTTTCGCGTATTTTATAAATAGAATTCAAGGCCAAGGTATTGATGCTATAAAGAGGGAAATATTAGCCATTTATGCTGGCATGGGTTCGTTCAATGACTTGGTTTTATATAAAAATGGCACAGTCCTTCGGATGGAAACTATGAGACTTCATGAATTAAGACAGGAATTATTTAGCTTATTAACAAATGGTTGAGAAAGGTTGATTCAGTCAGCTAATTTCCGACTCATCATTCATCGTAATGTCACCTGGGCACGCCACCTAGGCACGCCACCTGGGCACGCCGCCGGAGCTGGTCGACGCGCAGGGCCGCAGCGCCTGGAGCGCCGAACTCAATAGCTACGGCGCGGTGCGCGCCTTGGACGGCGCGCGCACGGCCTGCCCCTTCCGCTACCAGGGCCAGTACGAGGATGCCGAAACCGGCCTCTGCTACAACCGCTTCCGCTACTACGACCCCGGGGCCGGCACTTACCTCAGCCAGGACCCCATTGGGTTAACCGGTGGCTGGGCAGCCTATGCTTATGTGCCCGACACGACGGCTTGGATTGACCCCTTCGGGTTAGCTAAATGCGGAGCCGATGACGGTTTCCGCAAGGGCTGGGACAAAGAACGAGTACTAAAAAGGCCTAAATTCAAGCGCGTTAAAACCGAACGCTACCTCAAAAAGCGCTTTACTAATACCCACCTCCAACAATTTCAGGGTGAGGCATCCTATCTGGTAACTGGCGAAACCTATGCGAACCGCATCAAAGGAGCTGCTGAAGTTGGCAGAACCGATGGTCTATACATGTCTGCCAAAACAGAGATTGATGGGATAGTCGGCCGGGCCAATGGAGACATAGCCATTATCGAAAAAGAGCTCGGCATACCTGGAGGAAACTGGCAAAACAAAGACGGTATTTATCAAATTACCGTAAAAAATCCAGAGAATTTT
>JAYSYV010000656.1:0-1549 GCA_043727245.1 Chloroflexota bacterium
ACTAGACCGGTGACAAATTTAGCTCCTGGCGAACACAGCCAACCCAGTGTGCTGATTAATTCTTCGGGTTCTCCAAAACGCCCCGCCGGAGTATGTTCGATGATTTTATTGCCGCGAGCGGTCAGACTGCCATCGGGGTTAAGCAGCATAGCCCGGTTTTGTTCGCCAATAAAGAAACCCGGCGCGATAGCGTTAACACGCAAACCGGCCCCATATTTACGGGCCAGTTCCACTGCCAGCCAGCGTGTGAAATTATCCACGGCGGCTTTAGCAGCCGAATACCCGGCCACCCGGCTTATAACGCGAATGGCCGCCATTGAGGAAATATTGATAATGCAGCCTTCCGGTTCCCCCTTACCCTCTTTGACTTTCTCGACCATAGCCCGGCCAAAAACCTGGGTGGGCAGCAAAGTTCCCATCAAGTTCAGGTCGAAAACCTGGGCGAAAGCTTCTTTCGGCACATCAAAAAGCGAAGCATCATCCGGGACGTTGGCGGCGGCGACATTCCCACCGGCGGCGTTGACCAGAATATCAACTTTACCCCAGCGGTTGAGCAAAATATCGCGGGCCGTAATCAATTCCGATTGGCTGTTAACGTCGGCCAGCAAGGCAATAGCTTCGCCTCCGGCAGCGGTTATAGCGGCTACGGCTTTTTCAGCCCGTTCGTGGTTCCGCCCCAGGACACCTACTTTAGCCCCCAGTGAGGCCAGACCGTGGGCCATAGCGCCGCCCAGCACACCCGTCCCGCCCGTGACAACCGCTACCCGACCTTCCAGGCTAAAAAGTTCCTTTAACAATGTGTCATCCATCGGTTTCCTCTCATTCGGTTTTCTCTCAAAAAGTTTTGACTCTAGTGAAGCTCAATTTAACCATACGGGCTATCTTAACAAATATCGCAAAACCGCGCCAGGTGTTATAATGGCTTTAGGGTATCCAGATAGATTAAGTTAGCTTTCTACAGGCTAAAAGATTATTTATATAATTTAGAGTGGAGTTTAATAATGAGCCAACTCACAACAGATAATGTTGATCCAGTTTTGCAGTTTACCGACGAACGACTGCGCCAGGTGTCAGAGATTGTCCCTGATGCAATGTTTGAAACCGCCGAATTGAATGGTCTATTGGACCGCATGAACCGCTCCATGATTGTGTATGGTGGTATTGGCATTGCCGCCCCTCAAATCGGCTTATTCCAGCGCCTTGTCGTAATTAACATCCCGGCCATGGAACGCCCCGGTTTCGGCCAGGTCGAAGCCACGCCCTTACACACTCTGATTAACCCGGAAATCATCTGGTCCAGCGATGACCGCTTTAAGGCCGGGGAAGGTTGCCTATCGGTAAGAGGTTATGAGGGATATGTCGTTCGCCCGACCCGCATCGGCGTGGTAGCCTATGATGCCAGGGGCAAGCGCCTGGAATTTGAGGCCAGCAATCTGTATGCGCGGGCTTTACAGCACGAAATTGACCACTTGAACGGCATTCTTTACACCGATCTGGTGGCGGAACTGCGCGACATACGCAAGGTCCAACCGGTAGACGCGGCTGACCC